>NZ_QAIJ01000098.1:0-5801 GCF_003060985.1 Stenotrophomonas sp. HMWF023 | reverse complement strand
CAGGGTCTTCTGACCGGCATCCAGCGCGGCCGCGTCGAGCGCCGGTGCGGCACCGTCGGCAGCGTGTTTCTGCACCTGTGCCCACAGGCGACGCAGGAAACGGGCCATGCCGTCCACGCCGGCTTCGTTCCACTCCAGCGACTGTTCCGGCGGTGCGGCAAACATCGAGAACAGGCGCACGGTATCGGCGCCGTACTTGCCGACCATCGCCTGCGGGTCCACGCCGTTGTTCTTCGACTTGGACATCTTCTCGGTACCGCCAACCACCACCGGCTGACCGTCGGCGATCAGGGTGGCGCCGGTGATGCGGCCGCGCTCATCGCGCTGCACGTCCACGTCGGCCGGGTTGATCCAGTCCTTCGAGCCGTCCGGATTCGGGCGGTAGTAGGTCTCGGCGATCACCATGCCCTGGCACAGCAGGTTGCGCGCCGGCTCGTTGCTGTCCACCATCCGCGCGTCGCGCAGCAGCTTGTGGTAGAAGCGGAAATACATCAGGTGCAGGATCGCGTGCTCGATGCCACCGATGTACTGGTCCACCGGCAGCCAGTAGTTGCCGCGCTTGTCGACTGCATCACGGGCACCCGGCGAGGTGTAGCGGGCGTAATACCAGCTCGACTCCATGAAGGTGTCGAAGGTGTCGGTCTCACGCTCGGCCGCGCCACCGCATTCCGGGCAGGTGGTCTTGCGCCATTCCGGATCGGCCTTGATCGGCGAACCGGTGCCGACGAAGTTGACGTCTTCCGGCAGCACCACCGGCAGCTGGTCTTCCGGCACCGGCACCGCGCCACACTTGTCGCAGTAGATCACCGGAATGGGGCAACCCCAGTAGCGCTGGCGGCTCACGCCCCAGTCGCGCAGGCGGTAGTTCACCCGGCGCTGGCCCTGGGCCTTGCGCTCGAACCGTTCGGCCAGTGCCTCGAAGGCGCCCTGGAAATCCAGGCCGTCGAACTCCTCGGAGTTGACCAGTTCGGTCTCGCGGGTCTTGTCGCCGTACCAGTCCTGCCAGCGCGTCGCGTCGTAGGCGCCCTCGTCCTTGCGCAGCGACTTCAGCGCGATGACCTGGCGGATCGGCAGGTTGTACTTGTTGGCGAATTCATTGTCGCGCTGGTCGTGGCCCGGTACGGCCATCACCGCGCCGGTGCCATAGCCCATCAGCACGAAGTTGGCGACCCACACCGGCACCTGGGCACCAGTAACCGGATGCACGGCGCGCAGGCCGGTATCCATGCCGCGCTTTTCCTGGGTTTCCAGTTCGGCCTCGGACACGCCGCCCTGCTTCATTTCCGACAGCAGCGCAGCCAGTTCCGGGTTGTTCTTCGCGGCATGCAGCGCCAGCGGGTGTTCGCCGGCGATCGACACGAAGGTCACGCCCATCACGGTGTCCGGGCGGGTGGTGAACACGCGCAGCGGATCCAGTGCGGCGCCATCGACGTCACGCACGTCGAACTGGATTTCCAGGCCTTCGGAGCGACCGATCCAGTTGCGCTGCATGGTCTTGACCGAGTCCGGCCAGCCGTCCAGCTCATCCAGGCCGTCCAGCAGTTCCTGGGCATAGTCGGTGATGCGCAGGAACCACTGCGGGATCTCGCGCTTTTCCACCAGCGCGCCGGAGCGCCAGCCGCGGCCGTCGATGACCTGCTCGTTGGCCAGCACGGTCTGGTCGACCGGGTCCCAGTTCACTACCGCGTTGCGGCGGTAGGCCAGGCCCTTGCGCATCAGGCGGGTGAACATGCGCTGCTCGTGGACGTAATAGTCCGGGCGGCAGGTGGCGAACTCGCGCGACCAGTCGATGGCATAGCCCAGCGACTGCAGCTGGCTGCGCATGTGGTCGATGTTCTTGTAGGTCCAGGCCGCCGGTGCGGTCTTGTTCTTGATCGCGGCGTTTTCCGCCGGCAGGCCGAACGCATCCCAGCCCATCGGCTGCAGGACGTTGTGGCCGGTCATGCGCTTGTAGCGGCTGATCACGTCGCCGATCGTGTAGTTGCGCACGTGCCCCATGTGCAGCGCACCGGACGGATACGGAAGCATCGACAGGCAGTAGTACTTCGGCTTGTCCGAGGCTTCATCGACCTCGAAGGCACGGGTAGCATCCCAGTACTGCTGGGCGGCGGATTCAACCTGCTGCGGATCGTAAACGTTGGGTTCGACGCTGGTCATGTAACACGCGGTTGCGGCGGCAAAGCGGTACAGCGTACCGCAGTGCGGCAAATGGCTCCAATCCTGCCTGCCGGGCCGGCGTGCGGCGAGGCGGCAGAAACCGTCTCAGCGCCTGCGCGACAGAGGCAGGGCCAGGGCCAGCCACAGCGCCCAGCAGGCAAAGGCCAGCCGCTGCGCCAGCGCCGCCGGCAGTACACCCGGCAGTCCGAACGCCAGCAGACCAGCGCCGATCCCGCAGACCAGGGCCAGCAGGCCCAGCCTGCGCCCGCCGGAATGCCGCAGTCGTGCCGCCCCCAGCATCACGCTGCCGGCGACAAAGGCCAGTGCCCAGACCATCCACACGCTGGCGTGCAGCTTGCTGGCCGGGCCCTGCATGTCCATCTGGTCCTCGAAATCCAGCGGCAGCAGACCCATCGCGATGAAGGCAAGCGCGGCCAGCAGCAGCATCTGGCTGCCCACGCGTGCCGTCCAGGCGGCGTCCACCGGCAGTTGCCGGCGCAGGCGCTCGGCCACGACCACCGCCAGCGCACCCGGCAGCACCAGGCCCAGCAGGTTGAAACCCAGCGCATGGGGAATGCCGTGCGCGCCCAGCCAGGTCACCGGATGCAGTGCCTGCGAGTAGTCCGGCAGCGCCGCACCGAAGCCGGCCACCGACAGCACGAACAGGGCTGCGGCGAGCACGCCCACCCAACGATCCAGCCGAACCACGGACATCGCAGCCACTCTTCAGAAGAACATCAGGACATTGTCGCGGCAGCTGGCACCTGCGCCAAGCGGTGCGGGATTTCATGATGGGGATGACCGCAGGGTTGAGACCGACAAGGTTCGTCACCATAGAATCGGTCTCCAGATGCCGAACGATGCCCCATGACCGAGACGACCTACGTATTCGACGCCACCACCGCCACCTTCGAGGCGGAAGTGCTGCAGAAGTCGCTGCAGACGCCGGTCCTGGTGGATTTCTGGGCGACCTGGTGCGAACCGTGCAAAACCCTCGGCCCGATGCTGGAGAAGCTGGCCGGCGAATACAACGGCGCCTTCGAACTGGCCAAGGTCGATGTGGACAAGGAACAGCAGATCGCCGCGGCCTTCCAGATCCGTTCGGTGCCCACCGTGTTCCTGGTCAAGGGTGGGCAGCTGGTGGACGGCTTCCCCGGCGCCCTGCCGGAAGGTCAGCTGCGTGAATTCCTGGCCCAGCACGGCGTGGTGCCGGCCGATATCGGCGACACCATTGCCGAAGACGAGGCCCCGCTGGACCCGCAGGCACAGGTGGACGTACTGCGCGCGCAGATCGCCGCCGAGCCGGACAAGGATGAGCTGAAGCTCGACCTGGCCCTTGCGCTGCTGCAGGTCGGTGGCGTGGACGAGGCCGGCACCCTGATCGATGCCCTGCCTGCCAACCTGGCCACCGACGACCGTGCCGTGCGTGGCCGCGCCCGCCTCACCTTCGCCGCCGCGCTGAAGGATGCCCCGCCCGCCGAGGTGCTGGAGGCGCGCATCGCCGCCGACGGCAAGGATCTGCAGGCGCGCCACCTGCGCGGCGTGCAGCTGCTGCTGGCCGGTGAGGACGAAGCCGCACTGGAACAGTTCCTGGAGATGCTGCGGATCGACCGCGGTTTCCAGGAAGGACTGCCGCGCAAGGCGCTGATCGATGCCTTCAACGTCATCGCCGATGAAGACCTGGTAGGCCGTTCGCGGCGGCGGATGGCCTCCCTGCTGTTCTGAACGGCAACGACATCGTTCAGAATCCCTGCACTGAACGCGGGCAATAATGCCCGCGATGGTGGCCCCCAGGGCCGCCACGATCCGTTCGGGGGGATGAGGTCGGGGCCATGGGGTCTTGCAGCTGCGCCCCCGCTTTGCCGGGACTGCATTCCGTGACCGTTGGCCGCTCGTCGTCTTTCATCATCCTTTTCCTGCGCGCACTGTTGTGTGCCCTCTGCCTGTTGCCGACGCTCGCCGGCGCGCAGGACTGGAACTACCGGGTCCGCCCCGGCGATACCCTGTGGGACCTGGGCGCCGCCTACCTCAAGCCGAGCGTGGGCTGGCAGCAGCTGCAGCAGCACAACCGCATCGATAATCCGTACCGGCTGCCGCCGGGCGAACTGCTGCGCTTCCCGATCGGCTGGCTGCGCGTTGAACCCGCCCCGGCGCGGGTACTCGCCGTGCGTGGCCAGGTTGAACTGAGCGCGGCCGATGGCAGCAGCAGCCGCGCCGTGCGCGCCGGCGAGCAGCTGCACATCGGCGATGCGGTCCAGACCAAGGCCGACTCCAGCATCACCCTTGAATTTGCCGACGCGTCGCGGTTGCAGCTGCGCGAGTACTCACGCCTGCGCCTGGACCAGCTCAGCCGCTATGGCCGCACCGGCATGGTCGATACCCGCCTGCGCCTGCAGCAGGGGCGCGCCAGCAATCGGGTCACCCCTGCGCGCGGACCGGCCTCTCGCTACATCATCGATGCACCGACGGCCACCAGCAGCGTGCGCGGCACCGTGTTCCGGGTCAGTGCCGGCGATGACGCCCAGGCCGGTGCCACCGAAGTACTGGAAGGTAAGGTGCAGGTCGGCAACCCGCATGGCCAGCGCCTGGTACAGCCCGGCCAGGCCAGCCGCAGCGCGGGCAGCGGAACGGCACCCGAAGCGGTTTCCGGTCTGCTGCCGGCACCGCACCTGCGTGCCGATTCGACCCGCCTGGGAGCCTTGCCGGCCCAACTCGCCTGGGAGCCGGTGACGGGTGCCGATCACTACCGGGTGGAAGTCGTGCAGGCCGCCACCCCGGAAATCCTGTTGTTTGCGGCCACCACCACCGACACCGGGCTGGTGATCGGCGAGCTGCCGCCGGGAGCGCTGCGCCTGCTGCTGCGCGCAGTGGATGCGCAGGGAGTGGAAGGTCTCGATGCCAGCGAGGATTTCCTGCTCAGCGACCAGCCGCCACCGCCGCTGACCATTTCCCCGGTGCAGGGGCAGACGGTCAACAGCGACCGGCCGCGCTTCCACTGGAGCCAGGCGCCCGGTGCCAGCAGCAGTGTGCTGCAGGTGGCCGACGAGCCGCAGTTCCTGCAGCCGCTGCGCGAGCAGAGCACCGATGGCACCGACCTGCGCTTGGGTGAGCCACTGGCTCCCGGCCAGTACTACTGGCGGATCGCTTCGCGTGATGGCCACGGCCATCAGGGTCGCTATGGCCAGGCACTGACGCTGCAACTGACCGATGAACCGGTGGACCCGGCGCTGCAACCGCCCGAAGCCACCGATGGCGAACTGACCGTGCGCTGGCAGGCGGGAAGCGATGGACAGCGCTACCGGGTGCAGGTCGATCGTCGCGGTGATTTCAGCGCGCCGCTGGTCGATGCCACCGTTGACGAACCGCAGGTCAGCTTCAAGCGCCCGTGGCGCGGCACGCTGCACATCCGTGTGCAGTACATCGACGACGATGGCCATGCTGGCCCGTTCTCGCCTGCCCAGCAGGTCAAGCTGCCGTGCCGCCTGTGCTATGGCGCGGGCGGCAGTGTCCTGCTGCTGTGGCTGTTGCTGTGAGACGCTCGCCGCTGCCGTGGTCGCGACGGATCCTGCTGGCCCTGCTGGCGGGTGCAGCGACTGCGGCGGTCAGCCACGGCCAGTGGCTGTGGCGGCAGGATGAGGTGGCGT
>NZ_QAIJ01000356.1:0-24858 GCF_003060985.1 Stenotrophomonas sp. HMWF023 | reverse complement strand
AATACAGCAGGTGCACCACATTGGGCTGGGTCAGAAACAGCTCGCGCGCATCCTCAATGGTGACCAGCCGCTCACTGTCCGGAATATGGTTGACCAAGGCCTTCATGAAGGTGGTCTTGCCGCTACCGGTGGCACCGGACACGACAATATTCTTGCGATACATCACCGCGCGGCGGAAGAACTCCGCGTACTCGCGGGAGTGGCGCAATTCCAGCAGTTCGCGATCCTGTTCACTGACACTGCCATCCTGCTCGAGGATCTGGTTGAAGAATCCATCCTCGTGGTACTGCGTGAGCGACTTGGTGTGCTTGGATGGAAGGCGGATCGTGATCGACACCTTGCCTGCATCGCACGCCGGCGGAATCACGAACTGCGCGCGCTGCCCGGTCGGAAAGGTCAACGACACCACTGGATCCGCATCGGTGATGCGCTGACCGGTGTTGCTTTCGTTGACCACCGCGGTACAGAACTGTCGCGCACGTTCGAAGGTCAGGCTTGGCACATCCACGCGCTGCCACCCTGCCCGCGTCTCCAGGTACAGCTCACCCGGACGGTTGATGCAGATTTCCGTCACTTCGGGCGAAGTCATGTACTCGGCGATGCCCAGCACTTCGTACTGATAGCGCAGGAAATCGCTGGAGACGAGGGCGAGTGGTGACACTTCGGCGTCCATGGTCGTTCTTGGATTACCTGCGGGCGTTCAGCACGCTGGTGAAGTCAACGTCCTTTGCGACGTAGACGTTCACGATCGTGCCTTGATTGATGGTGACGGTGGGCGGACGACGGCCGCTGGTGAGCGCCTCGTTGGCCAGCCGCTCCATGGTGCGTGCGGTAGCACTTTCATATGGCGACTGGATGGTCATGCCGTTGTTGGCCACGGTGGTCGTTTCCGGACCATGTTCGGCAGCGGCGTATTTGAACGCGTCCGCGACCAGGCTGATCATCAGTGCCGAAGCGATACGTGCACCCCAGTGTGCGCTGTACTGCCCTGGGTGACCCGCACCACCCAGGCCATCAACGCCCGGGCTGGACATAGCGACGTCCAAGCCATTCGGAGTCGTGATCCGGTCCCAAATGACTTCCACGCGCTTTCCAGCTGGGCCGCCAGCATAGGCACCATAGATCTTCGAACCCTTGGGCAACAGCAGGGTACGGCCATTGATGGAATAGACCGGCTCGGTGAGCAGGCAGGAGGTATAACCGGCCAGGTCAGTGATGATGCGGGTCTCAAGCACGCAGCGCAGATAGGTACCACGCACCAGCAGTGCATCCGGACTGCGGATGAAGGAAGCGCTGGAGATGTCCTCCACATCCGGGCCCCGGCGAACCTTTTGCGGGCCCTGCTGGTTCGGCATCATGTTCGCCAACAGCGCCTGACGGGTTTGCTCGTCCAGCGCACTTCGCTGGGGCTGTGGACCACCAGAACCCACGGCCGCGTCGGCCGCGCCTGAGATTCTGCGCTCCAACAGCGTCGGGCCACGCGGGACCATGGCTTCTTGCCTCGGTGCCACCGGAACCAGCTTCGGGCCATCATCCTGAGGCAACGCAGGCAACATCGGAATCGGCTCCGCTGCAGCAGGCGGAGCCTGCGGCGGCGGCGCTACGTTCGGCAGTTCGGGAGTCGTGACACGTGCCATCTCGCGCGGCTTGTTCTGAGAGCCTTCATCGTCCTTGCCCTTCCGGAAGAGCAGGAAGCCCATCGCTACCAACAGCACCACAATGCCGCCAAGGAACAACAGCGCCTTTCGGTTCAGCCGCTGCTCTTCAGCCGAGCGCAGTTGCGGAGCTCCCGCATCCAGATCGGGGGCCGCCCCAGCCTGGGTATTGCCGAAATAAGGATTGGACGGCGTCTCCGGCGCAGCACCTGGACTGCTGCCGTAGGGGCTCTGGCCCTGGTCAGGACCATTGTTCGGATCGTTTCCTGGAGTGTTCTGCTGGCTCATTTCTTCACGTTCCTTCGCAGACCAACGACATAATCGCCGTGGCGGATGACCAGGTACGGGTAAGTCCCGTGGACGATCAAGGTATTGCCTTCAACGGTGGTGTTGACCACGAAGTCCTCGCCGTACTCCTTCTCGCGACCGAATACGGCCGGGAAGATGCCCGTCTTGTACTCGGGCGAATTCGGCAGTTTCAGGTAGGTGAAGCTGCCATCGTCGTAGGCGTTGACCGGAATCAGCCACCCCATCTTCTTCGCCTTGCTGGTCGAATAGGAGTAGTTGAAGTTGTACTGGCGATCCTTGGCCAGCTCAGTGCTGAGCAGCGGCTTGGCTTCTTCCTCGACCGCCTCCTGTGCCAACCCGAATTCGGTGTCGCTCGGGTAGGTGAAGGCAATCTTGTACTGCACGCCGGCGCGACGGGCCTGCTCCAGCTGACGCCAGTCCGTTGCCACGACCTTCAATTCGAAGATGTAGGAATGGGTCTCGGTGCGCACCATCATGTTGGTGTCGACGTCGACGTTCTTCGGCTTGATGTAGAACACGTTCTCGCGACGGGTCAGCTCCCAGCCGTTGCTGAAACCGGTGCTGTAGTCGAGGATCTTCTCGTTCGGGCTCAGTTCGATCTGGGTGGTTAGACCCAGGCCGGTGCGAACCGGATAGATGCGATCCTTCTCATACTCGTAATGGTCTACCGCCTGTGCCATCGCTGCGGTGGAAAACACCAGCGACAGCAACGACAGCAGCGCCAATGCGCTTCCCCTGACTTTTCGACTACTCATCGGTTGCTTGCTCCATCAGCATTTCCGGTGGAATTGTTCGGTGCCGGCGGCATCGCCGGCTGCCCGGGCATGGCCTGCCCTGGCATCGCTTGACCCTGCATCGGCTGGCCTTGCACCGGCTGCCCCTGCATCTGTTGCATCTGGCCATTGACCGGTGCCGCCACGGGCTGCCCGGTCGCCGGATCGATCATGGTCGCAGCGGCCGGGTTGTTCGGGTCATAGATCCCTTGTGCCTGCTGCGCGGCCAACTGCGCCTGCTGCGCGGCCTGCTGTGCCTGGTCCTGCATGGCGCTGTCGTCCGGCACCGGCACGCCACGGGCGTAATCATTGTCGACGCGATACTCGGTGACCTGGAAAGCCAACGGATTGAGCACGCGATCCTGCTCGGACAGCGCGAGGTTCTGGTTGTACTCGAAGCGCATCGTCACCAGTTGGTTGTCCAGATAGGTCGCGGCACCGGTGCGCTTGTCGAGCAGACTGCGCTGGATACGTACAGAGGCGCCACGGAAGCTGCCATTCGCCTGTGCGCCGAGCGGGGTGATGCTGAGGATCTTGACCCGGATCGCCTTGCCGCGCCCGTACATTACGAACGGGTTCTGCGGATTGTTGCCGGCATAGCGCAACTTCATGCTCTGCGCCACCGGATCGCTGGACATCACAAACACCAGCTCCCAATCGCGCAGGCCCATCACCGCCGAGTCATACGACTCACGTGCCAGCACATACTGGGCAACGTTGCTGCGATTGACCGCTTCGTTGCTGGTGATGGTTTCACCCTGGAACGTGCCGCGCAGGCGCGCAACCGTCGCCGTACCCGTATAGGCATCAGCCATCACCAGGAACGGCACCTTCTCCTTCAACGGCAGCATGTAGTAGTAGCCACCGGCCAGCGCCAGCGACATCAGCAACGAACCGGTGGCGACCCACCAGGCGCGACGCTCGCTGCGCCGGGCCATGTCGGCCACGGTGATCTCGTAGCTGACCGCCTTGGCGACCGACTGCTCGACCTTGGGGCTGTTGCCTGCATCCTTCTTGCGGAACATGGGTTCTTCCGTACTGCTGAAACATCAATGGGCGCGACGCCCCTGCGCCAGGCGCGGGGTGCGGCACGTTCGATGATTTCGACGCGGTCTCAGCTGCCGCTGCTGGCTTCAGGATCCTGGGCCGACGCGGTCGGCGTCGATCCAGCGTTCTGCACGACGATCTGGTTGCCGACGATGGAGACGGAAACACTCTGCGCCGCATAGGCCGCCGTGAGATCGATCACGGCCTGCTGTGCGTTGGTGGTGTCGATCTCCGACACCGCGCCATACAGGGTGAAGTCCGAACTGAGGCGATAGTCCAGCGTGCGGCCGGAATCCTTGGCCCAGCGCTCGAGCATGGCCTTCAGCGTGCGATCCATTGGCGACGCCTGATAGACGTAGCTGGAGTACAGCGGAATCTCGGTCGGAGCCGTCGCAAAACGGTTGACCGGCTTCCAGCGCCCTCCGAAGTCGGGTGCGGGCTTGGTAGCACAACCTGCCACCATCAACGCCGCCACTGCGGCGATGGACATTTTTGCAATAAACGCCTGATTCATACGGGCTTCACTTTGACGTACGAAAAAGCAGTCCCGATGTTGGTCCCTTGGTCGTCCGGCACTGCGCGATGCACGCCGGAAACGTAGCAAATGCACTGCTTAACAGCACACGGGCACGGTTCCCCTGCAGCTCGAAAGCTGCCAACCAAGTCGCGTGAAGCAACCTCATCCGAGGCCCCTTTCACGCACCCTCACCAACGTCGGAACCATCCCTGTTCCCATGGCTGAAACTCCTGGCCACTCTGAAAGCATGACGAATCACACAGATTCGCAGGCCATGCATAGATTCGCACAACCACACGTCAATTCCATGTCAGACAAATCTGAAATCTACCGACGTATGGCATTTTTTTGACGTGGCGCACTAATTCACCTCCATGAATGCGTGCATCCGTCACACTTTCATGTCTGCAACTTAGACATCAAGCATCGGTACGTCAACCTTTGGCAGTAGTCGTGACGTGAAATAGCGATCCTTGTAATAGCGAATCTTGTCGCACTTGACCGGATGCGGGATGCCTTCGTACAGGAAGACCTCATGGTCAGGCCCCATCGCCTTGAGCTCCTGCGGCAGCATCAGCGCGCGGCGCTCCTCGGTGAAGCTATGGGTCTTCTCACGTGCGTGGGTGACGTTCTTCTTGCGGATGGTGGTGTAGCCCAGCATGTCCGAATAATCGTTGGCATCCTGCTGTTCGCGTGGTGCGTACAGGATCTGCAGCGCGTGGTTGGTGATGATGGTGCGCGAGACTTCGCGGCCATAGGTGGCATCAAGCTGCGACATGCTCTGGATGATCGGCAGCAGGCGCACGTTGTAGCCGGCCATGTAGGACACCGCCGAGGCGATGATTTCGACCTTGCCGATCGAGGTAAATTCGTCCATCAACAACAGGCACTGGTATTTCAGGTCCGGATTGGACTTGGGCAGTTCCTTGGTATTGAGGTTGATCAGCTGGCTGAAGAACAGGTTGATGATCAACCGGCTTTCGGCCAGCTTGTTGGGCTGGATGCCGATGTAGATGGTCATCTTCTTCTTGCGCACGTCGGTGAGCAGGAAGTCGTTGGTGCTGGTGGCCTTGTCCAGCACCGGGTTGATCCAGGGATTCAACGGTTCCTTGAAGGTGCCCAGGATCGAGGCGAAGGTCTCGTCGGCCTGGGACAGCATGTTGGCGAACGCCGAGCGCGCGTTGCTGCTCAGGAATGGACGCTCGGACAGGCTCTTCAGGAACTTCTTCAGATCGCTGCCATCGCCGGAGGACAGGCGGTAGACCGCGCCCAGGGTCGGCGTGCCCTGCCCGCCCGGGAAGCCGCTGCTGCGCTCGTCATCCCAGTTCTCGAACAGATACAGGGTGAAGGCGATGAAGGCATTGCGCGCCTGGCTGATCCAGAACTTCTGGTCTTCCGAACCATCCGGATACAGCATCGCGCCGATGCTCATCAGGTCCGAGACACGGAACGCCGGGTCGTCGGAGACGTAGCTGAGCGGGTTCCAGCGATGGGTGCGGCGATCTTCGGCGAACGGGTTGAACAGGTAGATCTCCTGCCCCTGGCTGGCGCGCCAACCGCTGGTCAGATCGAAGTTTTCCTGTTTGATGTCCAGCACCACCAGCGATTCGCCGTACTCCAGCAGGTTCGGGATGACCACGCCGACGCCCTTGCCCGAACGGGTCGGGGCGGCCAGGATCACGAACTGCTGGCCGTCCAGCCGCACCAGCTTGCCGCCATGGCTGCCGACCACGATGCTCTGGCCGCTCTTCTTGAACATGCCATGCTTGGCCAGATCGGCGCTGGTGGCAAAGCGCGCGTCACCGTGCAGCGAGCGCTTGTCCTTCTTCAACAGCACGACCAGGCCGACGATGGCCAGCACCAGCAGCGGCAGGCCAAAGCCGAGGTAACCGGCCCATTTGATCTTACCCACGAACGGGGCGACCTGCGGCTGGTCGAGGGCGTGGAAATACTGGTAATAGGTATTCCAGGTGAGCAGCTTGGTATCAAGACCAAGCAGCAGCAGCGTCAGGTAACCGGAAAGCACGAACCCGAGCAGCAGGGTCGCCAGCGTGATGATGGCGATGAGCAGATACTTCTTACTGGACAACACCCGAATCCTCCATGATGCGCCTCATGGGCGCGACGGCTTAGCGGCGGCGTCGCTGCGACGCCTTCTTCCGCAGGTTGACTTCATTCTCCGGCCCGGGCTCCACACCCTCTTCCCGCACCAGTTCCTCAAGGTACCGGCGCGCATCGGCCAACGACATCAGGTCGGTCAGACGCTCCCCATCGTCGACGATGACCGCATGGCCGACCACATCGCCGGGAGCGTACACCGGCTCGTGGGTCACCGCTACCAGACGGAAGCGGCCGCGTAGTTCCAGCTGATGGGTGTATTCCTGCATGTCTCATCTCCCTGATGGAATCCAGATGCCATTCCTGCAGCGTCCGATGATGCCTGCATGGCCGTGGTGGCGGCATGTAGACGACCCGTACGACAATACACGCTCGGGACGGAGACATCGCGATGGACTGGGTGGCACGCGCACGCACGCTGGCGATGGAGGCCCATGCCGGCCAGGTCGACAAGGCAGGACAGCCCTACATCGGCCACGTCGGCCGGGTGGCCGCTGCCGTGCGTGGCGATGATGAAGCCGAGGTGGTGGCCTGGCTGCATGATGTGCTTGAGGACTGCCCTGCCTTCGCTGAGCGGGTACAGGCCTTCCCTTACCCGTTGCAGCATGCGGTGCGGTTGCTCAGCAGGACGTCTGCGGCGGATGCCGCCACGTACTACATGCGGATAGCGGCGGATCCGCTGGCGCTGAAGGTCAAGCTGGCCGATATCGCCGACAACGCCGATGAAACGCGGTTGGCGTCACTGGATGCCGCCACCGCCGAGCGCCTACGTGACAAATACCGACAGGCCCTGGCGGCGCTTGGCCAGCAGACAGCACGGGCAGCACGGGCAGCACCACCCATCGAACACTGATTTACCCCCAGCCTGGCTGATGCCTGTTGCGGTGCAGCAGTACAATGTGGCGCTTCCCCGCCCCCTTTGCGCCCCCGCATGAGCCCCAATTCCCCTCTGGCCGCTCGGCTGACGCCGCGCCAGCGCACCCTGATCATCCTCGCCCTGTCGTTGGGCGGCTTCGCCATCGGCACCAGTGAATTCGCCAGCATGGGCCTGATGCTGGAGATCAGCCGCGGCCTTTCCATCAGCGAAACACAGGTCGGCCACCTGATCAGCGCTTACGCCATCGGCGTGGTGGTGGGTGCACCGATCCTGGCCTTCGTCGGCGCCAGCTTCCCGCGCCGCAAGCTGCTGCTGGCACTGATGGGCTTCTATGCCGTCGGCAATCTGGCCAGCGCATTGGCACCGAACTACGGCACGATGCTGTTGGCGCGTTTCGTCGCTGGCCTGCCGCATGGCGCCTACTTCGGCGTGGCGATGCTTGTGGCGGCCGCGATCAGCCCGGCCGGCCAGCGCGGGCAAGCGATGTCGCGCGTGCTGCTCGGCCTGTCCGTGGCCATCCTCATCGGCAATCCGCTGACCACCTGGTTGGGCCAGCAGCTGAGCTGGCGTACCGCCTTCGCCCTGGTCAGCGTGCTGGCCATCGCCACGGTGGCGATGATCGCGCGCTTCCTGCTGCCCGATCCGGATGAGGTGCGGACCTCGCCGATGCGCGAGCTGCGCGCGTTCAACACCACCCAGGTATGGCTGGCGCTGTCGATCGGCGCGGTGGGCTTTGCCGGCATGTTCTGCGTGTTCACCTACCTGGCACCGACCCTGGTGCAGGTGACCGGCGTGGCCGAATCGTGGATGCCGCTGGCGGTGGGCGTGTTCGGCATCGGCGCGATCATTGGCAACATCGCCGGTGGCTGGCTGGTCGACAAGTTCCACTTCAAGGCAGCCGCCGTGGTGCTGCTGTGGTCGATCGTGATGCTGCTGCTGTACCCGCTGGCCGCCGAATCGGTGTGGACCATCGGCCCGATGATCATCACCGTGGGTACGATGGGCGCCCTGGCCGCGGTGCTGCAGACGCGCCTGATGGACGTGGCCGGCGAAGCGCAGACCTTGGCCGCCGCCTCCAACCATGCTGCGTTCAACACCGCCAATGCACTCGGCCCATGGCTGGGCGGCATGGCGATCAGCGCCGGCTTCAGCCCGGCCACCACTGGCTACGTAGGTGCAGCGACTGCGGTCGGCGGCCTGCTGCTGTGGTGCGTGTCGGTGATGCTGGAGAAGAACCGCAAGGCCGCTGTCGCCGGCAGCCGCTGAACCCCGCGACGGGTCGTCTGCTGTCGCCGGAGCGACGGCGGCGATCCGGTCGCAGCACTCTCCAGCTTCTCATCGCGTCGGTGATGCCGCACCATCTACGCAGATCGGCCGCAACCGGCGGCCGAGGGTCATGCTCAAGGATGCTCCGTGGCAGTCACTCCCCATAGACGCGAGAAGCTGCTCGATGACCTGCTTTCATTAGGCCGCAACTGGGCGCTGGCCATCGCCATCGCCGGTGCAGGCGCGGCGGTGCACTACAGCGAAACGGTCTACGAGGCTGGACTCTGGCGCGGGCTGCTGCCCACGCTGTGCTTCCTCGTCAGCGTGGTCTGGATCGTGCTGAGCATCATCCGCTTCGACCTGACGCTGCAACAGCACGTCGAACGCAAGCGCTCGCGCTGGCTCAGCCGCCTGCTGTATGTGGTGCTGCTGGGCGCTGGCATCACGGCGGTGTTCTTCGTGATGGAGCTGGCCGGGAACAACCATATCGCCAAGATGTGCGACTCCGTGGCGAACGAGCCTGGCAGCCGCATCCATCGGTCGGAGGAGTGCCAGCGGCTGTACAAGCACCGGGCCGAATACCGGCGCCGCCTGGAAGCGGCGGACGGCGAGTTCGACTGATGCGACCGCGATTCGCGTGCGGTAGCCACACTGCTGGTTGACGAACACGCGGCGTAGATCCGCCTTGCTGCAGAGTTGCGCACGCCAGCTCCCCTAGCGCGACACAGCCCTCATGCACCGCCAGATTTCCCCCACCTGCCACGATGCAATTGCCCTGCGGGCCGGCGCGCTGGGCAGCGTGCTGGGCGTGGCGCTGTTCAAGGCCTTTGCGCTGTCCGCCGCAGCGGCCGGCTCGATGATGACGGCCGGACTGTGGTTGCTGGGATGTGTGCTGCTGGCGGCCTGGGCGTTGGCGGCCTGCCTGACCTGCCTGGCCTTGAGTCGGCGCGTGTTCGTGTTGATGCTCGCGCTGTCGACGGTATTCCTGATCTGCATTGCCTGATCGGTAGTGGCCAGCTCCTGGGCATTGTCACAATTGTTATTCAATAACAAGTGCTGCCAGTCGGATTGCGCGTGTGCCGGGTCACGGATTGAATTCGATGG
This sequence comes from Stenotrophomonas sp. HMWF023, assembly GCF_003060985.1. Lineage (NCBI taxonomy): Bacteria > Pseudomonadati > Pseudomonadota > Gammaproteobacteria > Lysobacterales > Lysobacteraceae > Stenotrophomonas > Stenotrophomonas sp. HMWF023. Next base: position 15,192 of record NZ_QAIJ01000356.1, on the reverse strand, counting down.
CCAGACCGGCCCCTTCCCGAGACCCCCCATGCGCCTCCTGCAGCCCCTGCTCCGCTCCGCCCTCTGCGCCCTTGCCCTCGCGTCGATCAGCGCCTGTGCCACCTATGACGATTCGGCCATGCATGCCGCCTGCCAGGAGTCGCCGCATGTGAAGGACCTGCCGCCTGAGGTCGCCGCCCGCGAAAGCCGCTGCAGCAAGAGCGTTGAGGTCTGGTCGAGCGAGCGCAAAGGCAGTGACCAGCCGCTGGACCTGAGCGGCAAGAAGAAGGATCTCTGAAAGAGGGCGGCGCAGCCCTGAGCGGGCTGCGCCGGGACTCAGGCAATCGCCTCCCTGCCAACGGGGCCCATCCATTCCCGTACGGCCTGCGCCAGTCCTGCCGTATCGGCGCCTTCACTGGCCCAGGCGACAACGCCATCTGGACGAACCAGCAGCGCGGACAGGCCCAACGAATCGACAGCCGGCTGCGCGATGGACAGGATGCGGGATCGTTCGACACCGATTGCCTCGCACAACGAGACCGTGGCATCGAACACCAGCAGCACCGCCTGCCCTGCGCGCAGCAGTTCACCCATGCGGCGACCATCGACCAGCAGGAAATCCGGCGTGCTGCGGCCCACCAGCGGATGGGCCTGACCCAGATCCAGCTGTTGGCCCACACCCCATACGCGCTCGGCGAGATAGGTGGCGCCATCACGCGTTTCTGCCAGGTCGGCAACGATCGCAGCCAATGCACGTGAGCCCGCGCTAGGGCGCATCAATGCGACCTGCGCGCGCGACCACTCCAGCACCCGGGCGCCGATAGAGTGGCGTTCGGCCTGATAGGTGTCCAACAACGTGTCGGCTGCCTCGCCGCGCACGACGGTGGCGAGCTTCCAGCCCAGATTCATCGCATCCCCCAGGCCCAGGTTCAGCCCCTGCCCGCCCAGTGGTGAATGCACGTGCGCGGCATCGCCTGCCAACAGCACGCGACCACGGCGATAGGCGGTGGCCTGCCGCGCGCCGTCGGTCCAGGTGGTGGCCAGGTGCAGTGTGGTGATCGTTGCTTCACGGCCGGAGATACGACGCAGCAGCGCCTGTGCCGTATCGCGGTCGAGCGGCTGGCGATGGCCGGCGCCACCGTCGAAATCGGCCAGGGCGATGGTGCCCGGCGGATTGAAGTTGCACATGCCCTGCGCGGTGGTGTGACGCCCCGGGCTGAGCACCGTCGGATCCTCGAGCTCGACGCTGAGCGAGTGGCCGGTGAACTCCGGATCGGTACCGGCGAAGGTAAAGCCGCACTGCTTGCGCACGACGCTGCGGCCACCATCGCAGCCGACCAGCCAGCGCCCGCGGAAGGTCTGCCCGCCCGCCTCGACCTGGACCTCGTCAACGTCCGTCTGCACCTCCTCCACGCCCGCGCCGCGCAGGATCACCACGCCCAGCGCCTGCGCGCGCTCGGCCAGCACGGCCTCCAGCGCCTGCAGTTCCACCGGCATCTGCGTGCCGACCGGGCTGGGCAGGCGCCAGGGCCAGCGATCGCTGTCGACGTTTTCCAACGCAAACGGAATACCGGCGAAGTGCCCACCCAGCCTGCGCGGCTGCGACAACCAATGCGCGGTGCCCGGCGGCGGTGGGCCTTTCTCCGGTTTCAGCACCTGGCCGGCAGCCACGGCGTCCAGCAGACCGCGCCGGTCGAGCGCCTCCAGCGTGGGGGCATTCAAGCCGCGCAGCCCGAACGGCAGGCACTTCAACGGCGACTCCGGCGAGGCCGCCTGCTCCAGCACCAGTACCGAGCATCCCGCCTGGCCCAGTTCGCAGGCCAGGAACAGCCCAACCGGGCCAGCCCCGGCAATGACGACGTCGTACCGCATTGGAAATCCTCGTGAGCCCCGGGTCGGCGCTCTGGCGGCGACAATGTTACACTCGGTGTACGTTTCTACAAGTGAACCGCCCATGACCCCGCCACCTGGCCGCCGCCAGCAGCGCAAAGCCGAGACCCGACAGGCGATTTCCGACGTCGCCACCCGGCTGATCATCGAGCGCGGCTTCGAGGCCGTGTCGATGAGCGAGATCGCCGACGCCGCCGGGGTGTCACGCAAGACGGTGTTCAACTACTTCGCCAGCAAGGAACAGCTGGTGTTCGACCGTGATGAGGAAGCGCGGCAGCTGCTGCGCGAAGGTATGGCCGCGCGCACATCCATGACGCCGCTGGCCGCCTTCCAGGCGCTGGTGCGGGAATTGCTGGACACCGGCCACCCCTTGCTGCGGATCAATGCCGGCGCAGCATCGTTCTGGAAAACCGTGGCCCAGAGCGCGGTGCTGGTGGCCCATGCGCGGCAGCTGCAGGCGCTGCTGACCGATGACCTGGCGCAGTTGATGGCTGAGTCTGCCGGCCGACCGGTCGGGGACGCCGACGCGCGACTGGGCGCGTCGATGCTGATGGCGTCGATGGTGGCCGCCTACGAACAGGGGCTGCGCGTGCTGTCCTGCGGCGGCGATCCGCGGCAGGCGATGGTGCCGCTGATCGTGCGCGGCGCGACAGGGACCTTGGTGGCATTGGCCGGCACGCCGTATACCGACCCGACGCAGCGCATGCCCAGCGCCCCGCGGATCGGGACGCTGGACGAGGCCCCGGCAACTACGGCCCGGGGCCCGTGATGGCAGACGTTTTACTGGACGTTGATCACCACATCGTCCGGGGCCAGGAAATTGCCGCTATTGCTGCGTGAAGCCGAGATCACGTAGGTCCCGGGTGTAGTGATCGTGCCACTGCAATGCCGTACGGGCGTGGTGTTGCCGCCATCCAGGTTGCCGCTGGTCTCGCACAGCATCTTGCCGTTGGCAAACACGTAGAAATTGCTGGTGCCATCCACCCTTCCGCCACCGGTGATGTAGATTTCCGACGGCGATCCGGCTACGCGTGGCAACGTTCCAACTTCGAATCGCGCCTTCACCGGATGCGGCAACAAGCTGGGACAGGTCATCACGAAACCGTCCCGCGAAAAGCAGACTTCAGCATGGGCAACTGCGGGAGCGGCCATCAGGGCCACGAGCAATACAGACGTTCTGAACTCCATTCCAGCGTCTCCAGATGATCCCAGCGAAATCGCTGGGACCACCGTGGTAGCGATGATGGTGTTACAGGCGCATGAAGCAAAGGCAAAGCGCGGCGCCGCCGGCGGATGACCGCGCCGCTGAAAACCGCTGGTAGCGAGCATCTGCAGGAAAATGGCGCAACGTGCACCGATGCGTGCAGGATGTCCATGCATCCTTGCCAAATGATCGGCGCCGCGATCCTCAGCCCGAGCAGGACACCAGCATCGAGCGGGTGGCCATCTGGGTGGAGGTGAAACCGTTCTTGTTGCCCACCGCGATGGCATTGCCCTCATCGCCATCTTTGCTGAAGACTACGTAGCCGCCCGGGCACATCTGCCCGGCCTTCTCGTAGCAACCGCTCCAGGAACTGGAGCCGCTGCAGTCGATGGAAACGCCTCGGCGGCCGTCGGGGGTGACGGTCATCTTGGCGGTGGTGCAGCCGGTCAGCGTGGCGAGGAACAGCATCGGAACGAACAACTTCATGGTGACTCCAGGGATGGGAACTGCGAAGGGCGCCAAGGCTGGAGCGCCTGGATTGCGTGAACCTTGCGCCGGACCTTCGGCTTCACCACCTCCCGCCGTGGCCTTCCGGCAGATGCGGAGGCACGCCATGTTCACGCAATGTTCCTGTAATACGGTGCCGGCGCGTGCCGAACCGCCCTTGTGTGGCCCCTCCCTGCCCAAGCCCTGCTGATGCACATCCTGCTGATCGAAGACGAAGCCGAACTGGCCGCCACCCTCAAGTCCGCCCTGCAGCGCGAGCGCTATGTGGTGGACTTGGCCAACACGCTGGCGCTGGCCCGGGAGGCAGCCCTGTGCGGCCTGCACGATCTGGTGCTGCTGGACCGCACCCTGCCCGATGGCGATGGCCTGGCGTTGATTTCCCTGCTGCGCGAGCACAACCCCGGGGTGCCGATCATCGTGCTGAGCGCGCTGGGCCAGTTGCCGGACCGGATTGCCGGGCTTGATGAAGGCGCCGATGACTACCTGGCCAAACCCTTCGCGCTGGAGGAACTGTTCGCACGGATCCGGGCAGCAGGCCGTCGCCCAAGCGGATTGCAGGTGGAGTCCATCAGCATCGGCCGATTGGTGTTCGACCCCGCCTCGGGTGAGGCCAGTGTCGGCGGCCAGCGGCTGGAGCTGCCGCGGCGTGAGATCCGGGTGCTGGCGGCACTCGCACGACGCCTGGGCCGCACCGTGCTGCGCGAATCCATCGAGATGGCGGTGTATGGCTTCGACGACGGCATCCATTCCAACACACTGGATTCGCACGTCTCGCGCCTGCGCCGAAAACTCGCTGACGCCGATGCGGGCGTGGAGATCCACGCCATTCGCGGCGTTGGCTATCTGATGCGGGAAAGCAAGTGATGGCGCGTCGACCGTCGTTGAAGCGCCCGCTGATCGTCAAGACGCTGATCTACCAGTTGCTGGCCCTGCTGGTGGCGTTCTTCGCCCTGTTGATGGTGTTGGTCCGTGCCGACAGCGGTGGCTACTACACCATCCAGACCTTCGCGCCGGTGGCCGCCGAGGCGGTGCACCGCGACCGCAACGGCGAACTGTACGTAGTGCACACGCCAGAACTGGCCGAACTGCTGAAGATCGTCCCTGGCGCGTGGTTCATCGCCGAGGACGAGCATGGGCACCACGTCACCTTCGGTCATGTGCCACCGGCCTATGCCTCGCTGGTCGGCGCCCTCGATGGCATCCCCTATGGCGACCTGCGCGGGCGCGATCGCAGCGATGGCCTGGCGGTGGTGGTACGCCAGCACAGTGGACCGGCCGGCAAGCTGACCATCATGGCCCATGGTGAAACCGATTCGCTGACCATGCAGATGGCGTTGGCCGCGCACATCATCACCCTGCCGATCTTCCTGCTGCTGGCACTGGCCACCATCATCCTGACCCCGATCATCGTGCGGCGGGCACTGGCCGGTGTCGAACGCATCGCACAGGAAGCCCGCAACATTTCGGCCAGCCGTCGCGGCATCCGCCTGACCGAGACCGCCGTGCCGGTGGAGATCGCGCCGCTGGTGACCGCCGTCAACGATGCCTTGGGTCGGCTGGATGAAGGACACGAGCGGCAACGCCGTTTCATCGCCGCAGCGGCGCATGAATTGCGCACGCCGATCGCGATCCTGCGGGTAAAGATCGATGCCGCTGATGATTCGACTTCGCGCAGCCTGGCGGTCGAAGTCGCGCGTCTGGCGACGCTGGCCGAGCAGCTGCTGGACCTGCATCGCATGGAGGAGGACGGCCCAAAGGAAACCCTCAACCTTGCCCGTGTGGCCAAACGGGTTGCCGCCGATCTTGCGCCGCTGCTGATCCAGTCGGACAAGACCGTGGCAGTGGCGGTGGAGCCACACTTCCCGGTGCTGGGCGAAGCCGGTGCGGTCGAGCGGGTGATCTCCAACCTGGTGCTGAATGCCGCCGAGCATGGCGGCCGCCATGTCATCGTGCGGGTACAGGGCACCTGCCTGGAAGTGGAAGACGATGGCCCCGGCATTCCGGTCGACCAGCGCGAACGCGTGTTTGAGCCGTTCCAGCGGCTGCGCCCCCGTCAGACCGGCGCGGGCCTGGGACTGAACCTGGTGCGGCAGGTGATCGACCGTCACGGTGGCCACGTCACGGTTCTGGATGCCCCCGGTGGTGGCGCGCTGATCCGCGTCGAGTTCCCGCTGCATCCGGGCGTCACCTCGGCACCGCCGGTAGAGCACTGAAGGCGCCCACACATCCGTGACTGCCGCCTGTCCATGCGCAGCAGACAGCAATGAAAGGCAAGGTTGCGGCAATGTTCGCTGCGCAGCATCGGGCCGATGGCATCGGTGATGCCATCGCGTTCCGTCCTGACAGGAAGCCTGCACGTGACCGAAGGAGTTCCTCCCTCCTCCTCTTCTGCCCGATTCCGCGCGACGCCGGCTACATCCGGTTTGACCGCAGCTGCGTGGAATCGGCGTTCGCGCGCTGATCGAATGCGCGCGCTGCCGCATTGGCCGCGGTGGCTGCGCGTGATACACGCAGCGAATCGCCCGGACGTGCTGATGCGTTTATTTGCCGTGCTGTTCCTGCTGCTGCCGGGCAGTGCGCTGGTGATCTCGACGCAACGCCATGCCCATGCAGCCATGGCCAGCGCCGTGCTGTTCTTCGTCGTCGCGCATGCCGCGCTGCATGCGCTGTCGGCATGGCGATCAACCACATCGCGGCTGCTCCCCGTACCTCTGCGCTACATCGACAGGCACGCGGCCTGGACGATGCTGGGCAGCGCGTGGGTACCCTTGGCGATACAAGGCGTACACACGCAGCCGACCAGCACGCTTTCCATCGTGGGGCTGGTGATCGGCGCGCTGTGTCAGCTCTGCAGCGTACGTGTGACTGCCGACCGCCTGCGCAACGTGCTGCTGGTGCTGGGTAGCGCCTTGCAGTTCATCGCCGTGGCGCTGCTCAGCGCCATGGCTTCGGGCTGACAACCACGCCAGCGCCGCAAGGTTCACGCAACCCAGCACCTCGAGACTCGACGGCCATCCGCGCCCGGCACCCGGCGCGTGCATCCCTACTGCCGCGAGGACCACCGATGACCTATCCCCTCTGGATGCCGTGCCGATGAGCACCGCACCGCGCAAGCACCGCCGACTGCTGATCATCGCTGGTGCCGTACTGTGCACTGCCATTGCCGCGTGGCTCTGGCTGCGACCCGCTCCGCCGCCACCGATGCAGCTCGCGCCCGTGGTACGTGGAAACATCGAACAGGTGGTGGAAGCCACCGGCACCCTGAAGCCATCGCGACTGGTGAGCGTGGGTGCGCAGGTCTCCGGTCGCATCGAAACACTGCACGTGAAGCTGGGCGACAAGGTGAAGGCCGGTGACCCGATTGCCGACATCGATTCCCGTACCCAACGCAATGCGCTGCTGAGTGCGCAGGCGGCACAGCGCACCGCACGCGCCAACCGCGATGCACTGGCCACCGATCTGCGCCAGTACGAACTGACCCTGCGGCGGCAGCAGCAACTGCTGGCATCGCAGCTGGTGGCGCGTGCCGACTTCGATGCTGCAAAGGCCAAGGTGGATGCAACCCGCGAACAGATCACCGCGCTGGACGGTGAGATCGTGCAGCGGCAGACCGACGTGGACATCGCGCAGACCAACCTGGAGTACACCCGCATCACCGCCCCCACCGACGGCACGGTGCTGGCGGTCGTCGCCCGCCAGGGTCAGACGGTGAATGCGGTACAGAGCGCACCGACCATCGTCATGCTGGGCAACCAGGACGTGATGACCGTCTACGCCGAAATCTCCGAAGCCGATGTTGTGCACACCACGGTCGGCCAGGAAGCCTTCTTCACCATCCTTGGCGACGCGGGCCGCCGCTACAGCAGCACCGTGCGCGACATCGCGCCAGCGCCAGAATCGATCACCAACGAAGATACGTCCAGCCTCGCGTCGCCAGCGCTTTCCGGTGGCAGTCGTACAGCCATGTACTACAACGGCCAGTTCGACGTGGACAACACCGACGGCCGCCTGCGCAGCTACATGACCGCGCAGGTGCGGATTGTGCTCGGCCGTGCTCACAATGTGTTGACCATCCCCTCTGCTGCCCTTGGTGTGCGGGATGGTGACGGCAGCTACACCGTGCAGGTGCGTGGCGCGGATGGGCGCGCCGTGGCGCGGCGTATCACCATCGGGCTGGATGACCAGATCCAGGTGGAAGTGCGCAGCGGGCTGAAGGAAGGCGAGCAGGTCGTGCTGGCTCAAGCCAGCGACGAAGCCGCCACCGCGCCCGCGCAGCCCCGATGAGCGCAGCCATGAGCGAGCCACTGCTGAGCGTGCGCGGGGTGCGCCGTGAATTCGCCGCCGGTGAACAGACCCTGGTGGTACTGGACGGTGTGGACCTGGACATCCATGCCGGTGAACTGGTGGCCATCGTCGGCCAGTCCGGCTCTGGCAAGTCCACGCTGATGAACATACTCGGCTGCCTTGATCGGCCCTCTGCGGGCGCGTACGAGATTGCGGGACGCCAGACCGCGCAGATGTCGCCCGACGAGCTGGCCGAGCTGCGCCGCGAACACTTCGGCTTCATCTTCCAGCGCTACCACCTGCTGACCGACCTGACCGCGCTGGGCAATGTGGAAGTGCCAGCGATCTACGCCGGCATGCCCGCCGCTGAGCGCCACGCACGGGCCGCCGAACTGCTGGCGCGGCTGGGCCTGGGCGAACGCATGCAGCATCTGCCCGGCGAGCTCTCGGGTGGCCAGCAGCAGCGCGTGTCGATTGCCCGCGCACTGATGAATGGTGGTGCGGTGATCTTCGCTGACGAACCTACCGGCGCACTGGATACACAGTCGGGCAAGGAAGTGATGACGATCCTCGGCGAACTGCATGCCGAAGGCCACACGGTGGTGCTGGTGACCCACGACATGGCCGTGGCCGAGCGCGCCCAGCGCATCATCGAGATCCGCGATGGGCGGATTGTCGATGATCGTGCCACGGCTACTGCGTCGGCAGCGGGCGTGGCACCGTCCGCTCTGCCGCAACGCGGAGATGGCAGCGGCTGGCAGGCCGTGCGCGATCGCTTCGCCGAGGCCTTCCGCATGGCCCTGCGCGCCATGAACGCACACCGCATGCGCACCTTCCTGACCATGCTCGGCATCATCATCGGCATCGCCTCTGTGGTGTCGGTGGTCGCGCTGGGTACGGGTGCGCGTCAGGCCATCCTCTCCAACATCTCTTCGCTGGGCACCAGCACCATCGAGATCTATCCGGGCTCCGGCTTTGGCGATCTGCACGCGGCGCGGGTAGAGACCCTTACTCCGGGCGACAGCGCAGCCCTGGCCGGGCAACCGTTCGTGGACAGTGCCACCCCTGGCGTAGCCACCACGGGTACCGCCCTGCGCGGCAACCGTTCGGCCAGCGTGCAGGTTCAGGGCGTCAGCGAACAATACTTCCGCGTGCATGGATTGAAGCTGGGGGAAGGTGCCTTCTTCGGCGCACCGGGTGTGGCTGGCTACCAGCAGGTGGCCATCATCGATGCCAACACGCGTGCGCGCTTCTTCGCCGCCGCCGAGAACCCCATCGGGCAGACCCTGCTGCTGGGCAACGTGCCGGTGCGCGTGGTCGGCGTGGTGAAGAAGGATGCCGGCGCCGCCGGCGACGCCTCGCTGCTAAGGGTGTGGATGCCCTACACCACGGCCATGGCGCGGATGCTCGGCCAGAGCCATGTGTCCAGCATCACCGTGCGCGTGTCCGATGTGATCAGCATGGAAGCGGCCGAGCAGGCCATTGCGCGGTTGCTGACGCGTCGCCATGGCAGCACCGACTTCTACATGAGCAACAACGCGCAGATCCGCCAGTCGATCGAACAGACCACCGGCATCCTCACCATGATGATCAGCTCCATTGCGGCCATTGCACTGGTAGTCGGTGGCATCGGGGTAATGAACATCATGCTGGTGTCGGTGACCGAGCGCACTCGCGAAATCGGCGTACGCATGGCGGTGGGCGCGCGCCGCAGCGACATCCTGCAGCAGTTCCTGATCGAGTCGGTGCTGGTGTGCCTGCTTGGTGGCGTGCTGGGCATTGGCGTGGCGTTGCTGCTGGGCGCGGTGCTGGCACTGGCCGACGTGGGTTTCAGCCTGGTGTTCTCGGCGAGTTCGATCATTGCGGCGTTCGCGTGTTCCAGTCTGATCGGTATCGGCTTTGGTTTCCTGCCCGCACGTCGCGCGGCGCAGCTGGACCCGGTGGAAGCACTGGTCCGGTAGGCGCTGCAATTGCCTGCAGTGACGGCAGGTTCGCGCAATGTCTGCGGTGTGTACTGCAGCTACCGACGATGTCCGCACAGGAGCTGGACGATGTTTCTGAAAACAGGAAGGACTGCGCTGCTGCTTGCAGCAGCCATACAACTGCTGGTGCTGATGCCCTACTCCGGCGACGCCCATGCGCAGCGTGGCGATCGCTACAACCCGCAGTGGAACCAGGACTATCGTGATCGTGATCGCGATGACTGGCAGCGCCGCGAACGCGAGCGGGAGCGCGACCGCGAACGTGAGCGCAGACACGACGCCAAGACCACAGGCGTGGTGGTGGGCGTAGTGGGTGCCGCCGTGGTGGCTGGCGTGATCGCGGCGGCGGCAAAGCGCGAACGCGAGAGCCGTGAGCGCGCCGACTACTGCATGAACCGCTACGGCAACTACGACCGTCGCACTGACAGCTATCGCGACCGCGATGGCTACACCTATCCCTGCCGCTGATCTGCCCTCATTCTAGGACTACACGCAATGCTTATGAACAAGACCGCCCTGCTGATCGCGCTGTGCGCTACCCCGCTGCTTGCACAGGCCGCGCCCGCCGACCCGAAACAAGCCTATATCGATTCCACGTTCACCGCGATGGACAGCAACAAGGACGGTCGCGTCGACAAGACCGAATTCACCGCGTATCAGCAGGCGCGCTTCAGCAAGCAGGCTGACTCGATCGATGCCGCGTTTGCTGCGATGGACAAGAACAAGGACGGGAAGATCAGCAAGGAAGAAGCGACCGTGGTGCCGGAGATCGCGAAGTACTTCACGGGGCTGGATACCGACGGTGATGGCTACCTGTCGCTGAAGGAGATGCAGCAGGCGATGGTGGCTGCGCAGACGGCGGACGCGCCAACAAAGTAAAACCCTGGTGTGGCGCTGACGTGATACGTGCCCACCTGGGTGGTCACCTACCAACGCAATGAAACGCCACGCGCCCAGGCGGGCATCTTCGAGAAGGTCGGCACTACCCGGTTCCAGTCGAGGTACTCAAGGAGGACCATCAACGGCTGGCAACGATACCAGGCTGCAGCCCGCCCCGATTCAGGTATCCTTGCGCACAGTCAGCCACGGCTTTCTGCGACCGTTGCGGTGCAGCATCGACGTTGCGGACGAACACACAATTCACCATGGATGTTTCAACGTAGTCACAGGGGAAAATGGATGAAGAAGTTCCTGTTCGCGGCGATCATCGCTGCGTCGCTGGTGGGTTGCACCACCAATCCGCCGCTCAATTTCTCGGTCCCGAACGTCGGGGTCAGCAGCAAGAAGATTGATGGCGAGCTGAAATCGTTGACGGTCACGCTCGCACGTCCGGATGAAGCCAAGGGCAAGATTCCCGCACAGGCCCAGCACGAAGTCCCGCAGATGTGGCAGAACGCGCTGACCGAAGCACTGAACAAGATGGCTGTGTTCCGCGACGACGCGCCGGTGAAGTTGAGCCTGTCGGTGAAAATCCTTGCCATCGACATTCCCAGCTTCGGTGCCTCGATGACCACCAAGACGATCGCCCGCTACGAGCTGATCGATCGCGCAACCGGCAGCATCGTCTACACCCAGGATGTCAGCGCATCCGGCGAAGTTCCGTTCAACTATGCCTTCGCAGGCGTGATCCGCGCCCGCGAGTCGATCAGCCGATCGGCACAGAACAACATTGCCCAGTTCCTGCAGGCTCTGGAAACGGTGGACATCTCCAAGCCGATGTTCCCGAACAAGCAGGAAGCACCGTGAAGCGCCTGCTGTTGACTGCATCCGCTGCCGTGATGCTGACTGCGTGCGCACCGAACGTGCGCACCGACAGCTATTCCATCGGCTCGGTGGGACAGGTCAACCGCACCGTCAGCGGCACGGTCATCAGCGTTCGTGCAGTCAGTATTGACGGTTCGCAGGGCGGTGGCGCCATTGCCGGTGCTGCCGCTGGCGGCGTAGCCGGCTCCACCATCGGCGGCAGCGACCAGGCGGCGGCCATCGGTGCCATTGGTGGCCTTGTGGTGGGTGCGATTGCCGGTGCGGCTTCCGAGCGCGCACTTTCGCAGGCCAAGGGCCTTGAGTACGTGGTGCAGACGGAGAACGGCAACCTGATGACCGTCGTGCAGGGCCCCGATCCGGTATTCAGTGCCGGCATGCGGGTACTCGTATTGTATGGGTCACCGTCGCGGATCATTGCCGATCCGCGTCAACCGAAGGCAACCCCGTAGGCCCCAACGACGCCCCTTGCTCAGGGGCGTCGTCATTTTCCAGGCACGTTTGAGGCTGCGAAAGGTTTCGCCAGCGATCAGTCTTGCCAGCGGATCCGGCCCGGTACCAGCGCCAGGCGCCTTATCTCCTCTGGAGCAATGATGGTGCCATCCTCCATCTCGACGTGCATCCCGGAGACGTCACCCTCGTGTCCCTGCATGGCAGCGGTAACCAGAATCCTCAATGCACCCGTCCGGACATCGTAGCCGCCGGCGGTGTGCTTCAAGGTTCCCACGCTGTTCCAGTCAATTTCCATGGCCGACCTTTGGATCCACACGCTTCATGCTGGCATGCGCCATGTTACGGGGCGAAGCTGCGGCATGCAGTATGCGGGCACGCTACCCGCCTTTGGGTAATAGGCTACAAGCGACGTCAAGGCCCCTTATCATGAGGGATTGAGGGCCCAAGAGGCCCAATTGACGCTTGCAAGGCAGTATCTGGATGTCTATGGAATGGCGCCCCTCGGGCTGGGGCCGACGTGTGACTCGTTCGCCCCAGTGGTGGCTGCGGCTCGATGGCGAACATGTCGAGTTGAATATCTCCGGCCAGCAGTACCGGCAGCGTGTGGATGACGATCATCGCGTGCAGGTCATTACAGGCCTGTTCTGGTCACGGGTCGAACTGCAGACCGGGAATGCAGCTGGGCAGTCAGTAGACGGGCTGCCCAACCGGCAGGCGTCCCGGCTTGCGGCTGCCCTGCAGCAGATGCGCTTTGCGCGTACCACGCGTGGGCGCAGGGCCCTGTTCGACACGATTCTGGAGCAGATCCAGTCGTGGTTGAGCGCAGCAGATGACCTCATCGACCGAGGCAATGCAGGCCGCCGCTGGATCACCCACGAGCAGCAGCAGGCGCTGCTGGCCGAGCGCCCCGCCCTGCCCCTGCAGCCCCGGGAGCTGGAGCAGCTGTTCCTCGATGAAGACGTGCATGAAGATCTGCAAGCGCATGACCATAGCGTCGCGCTGGACGCCCTCCGCGACTGGAACCTGGATTGGCCCGCCGCCTGGGCCGAAGCCAATGAGGCCATGACCCGGCGCGAACTGGGGTTGGCCAAGAACTTCCTGGACCGGGTCGAGAGCAGGCCGCTGACCGAGGAACAGGCACGCGCGGTCATCTGCTTCGACAACCGCCTGCAGGTGGTCGCCTCAGCCGGCTCCGGCAAGACCTCCACGATGGTGGCCAAGGCTGCCTACGCTATCGACCGTGGCTTTGTGGCCCCCGAGCGCATCGTGATGCTTGCCTTCAACAAGGACGCCGCGAAGGAACTGGAAGGTCGCGCGCAGCGGTCCTTCGAGCGGCTGGGCATGGGCGATACCGTGGTGGAGGCGCGCACTTTCCATGCACTTGGTCTGTCCATCATCGCCAAGGCGACGGGACGCAAGCCCGATATTCCCGAATGGGCCATCGATGCAACGCTGGGCTTCAACAAGCTGGCCGATCTGGTGGACGACCTGAAGGACCGTTCGACCCACTTCCGCACCCAGTGGGACATGTTCCGGCTGGTATTCGGGCGCGATCTGCCGCCGCTGGGCACGCAGATGCTGGCCGATGGCTACGACCGCGACGGCACCCCCTACATCCGCACCCTGCAGGGGGAGCGGGTGAAGAGCCTGGAAGAGTGCGTGATTGCCGATTGGCTGTTCTACAACGGCGTGACGTACGACTACGAGCGCCGCTACGAGTTCGACACCGCCACGGATACCCATCGCCAGTATCGCCCGGACTTCTATTATCCGGACGCCGAGCTGTACCACGAACACTTCGCGCTGGATGCCGACGGCCAGCCGCCGCAGCATTTTGCCAACTACGCCGATGGCGTGCGCTGGAAACGCGAGCAGCATGCCGCGCGGGGTACCGCGCTGGTCGAGACTACCTCGTTCGGGCTGCGCAGTGGCGAGGCCCTGCACCACCTGTCGGAACGGCTGGGCGAATCACGCATCGAGCTGGACCCCAACCCGGACCGCGAGCTGCCCGATGGCGGCGCCAAGCCCATGCCCGATGCCGATCTGATCGGGATGATGCGCACCTTCATTGCCCATGCCAAGAGCAACTGCCTGAGCCTGGAAGACATGGCCGAGCGTCTGCGGCAGATGCCCGAGGACCAGTTCAAGGAACGCTACCGGCGCTTCCTGGAAATCGCCGGGCCTGTGTTCCAGGCGTGGGACGACGCGCTGGCGGACGAACGCAGCATCGACTTCGAAGACATGTTGAACATGGCCGCCGGGCTGCTGGAACAGGGCCACTATGAATCGCCCTACGAACTGGTGATGGCCGACGAATTCCAGGACGCCTCGCGCGCCCGCGCCCGCCTGTGCCGCGCCCTGGTCAACCGCCCGGGCCGCTATCTGTTTGCCGTGGGCGACGACTGGCAGTCGATCAACCGCTTCGCCGGCGCCGACGTTTCAGTGATGACCGGTTTCCGCGAATGGATGGGGCACGGCCAGGTGCTGAAACTGGAGCAGACTTTCCGCTGTCCGCAGGAACTGTGCGACATCTCCGGTCGCTTCATCAGCCGCAATCCGGCGCAGATTGCCAAGGCGGTTCGTTCTGCTGCGCCGACAATGGGCCCGGTGCTGCAGGCGTTCCAGATGAACCGGCGTGAGGAGGTGCAGGATGGTGTTCGCCAGTACCTGTCGAAGCTGCACCAGCAACTGCTGGCGGGTACGGCTCCGCAGGGCCGCAACGGGCGCGTGACTGTCTTTGTTCTGGGGCGGTATCGCGCAGATCGCGGTGCAGTGCCTTCGGATTGGAAGACGGCCTTCGGCAGCACGATGGAGGTCGAGTTCCTGACCGCACATCAATCGAAGGGTCGGGAAGCGGACTATGTGATTCTGCCGGGGATGGTGAATCGCGGCTTCCCGAGCCTACGGTCGGATGATCCGGTGCTTTCCCTGGCTATGCCGGAGGGTGATACCTATCCGCTGAGCGAAGAACGGCGGTTGTTCTATGTCGCACTTACGCGGGCGCGACGATCGGTTGCGATGTTCACCCTGCAGGGGAAGCACTCGCCGTTCTTGGACGAGCTGGTGCAGGACGGCGTCGTGGAGGTTACGAGCGTGTCGGGTGTGGCGATCAATGAAGAGCGCTGCCCGGTG
>NZ_QAIJ01000097.1:8868-47491 GCF_003060985.1 Stenotrophomonas sp. HMWF023 | reverse complement strand
TTGCTGGACGACGCCGCCAACGCGCACAGCCAGGCGTTCCTGCAGGCGCTGCTGGAACGCGGCTTCATCCAGCTGGAAGGCATGCCGCTGGCATGGGTGGCGATCGATTTCGATGACATCGACACCTACCTGGCGCGCCTGTCCACTGCGCGGCGCAAGAACATCCGGCGCAAGCTGCGCTCGCGTGCCCACCTGCAGATCGACTGCATCGCTACCGGCGACCCCGCCCTTGCCGAGCCACGGCTGCAGGCCGAACTGCACGCGCTGTACCTGCAGGTGTATGCACAGAGCGCCGTGCATTTCGACCAGCTCGACCTGGCCTTCTTCCAGCACCTGTTGGCAGACACGCAGGGCCAGGGGCGCTTGTTCCTCTACCGCCACAACGGCGAGCTGATCGGTTGGAACCTGTGCTACGTGCATGCCGGCAAGCTGGTGGACAAGTACATCGGCCTGTCGTATCCGCAGTCGCGCGACCACAACCTGTACTCGGTCAGCTGGATGCACAACCTGGAGTACGCGTTGCAGCAGGGCCTCAGCCACTACGTCGCCGGCTGGACCGATTCACGCATCAAGGCCGAACTGGGTGCCCGCTTCACTTCCACCGTACATGCGGTGCATGCGCGTTCGCCCCTGCTGCGCGTCGCCCTGCGCAGGCTGGCCCCGCACCTGCAAGGTGAGCCGGATGGAGGGGGCTGACCGATGCAACTGCGCCCCCCGCTGATCCTCGACCTCGATGGTGGCGTACTGCCCTTGCCGCAGGCGCGCACGCTCGCACTGCAGCACTGGCATGACCCGCTGCGTTTTGCCTGCAGCAACGCCACGCTGTCACGCTTCGCCAATGACGTTCTGTTGCCGCTGCCGGCACAACTCGGCACGGTGATGCTCGGCAGCGGCGACTTCCACCATCTCAGCCTGCCACTGCTGCAGCGCCTGCACACGCGTGCCCCGTTCCAGCTGGTCGTGCTGGACAACCACCCGGACAACATGCGCTTTCCCCTCGGCATGCACTGCGGTTCCTGGGTGAATGCCGCTGCCGCGTTGCCGCAGGTATCGCATGTGCACGTGCTGGGTATCACTTCAACGGATATCGGCCTGGGCCATGCGTGGGAGAACCACTGGCGACCCTTGCTGGGACGGCGGCTGACCTACTGGTGCATGGATGTGGATGTGGGCTGGGCCAGCCGCGTGGGCATGGCGGGCGCCTTCCGCCGCTTCGAACATCCCGAGGCACTGGTTGCCGCGTTCGCCGCCGAACAGGCGCAGGCGCCGCGCCCCACCTATCTGTCGATCGACAAGGACGTGTTCGCTGAAGAGGTAGCACGCAGCAACTGGGACCAGGGCCGCTTCCAGCTTGAACATGCTCTGATGGTGATCGAGGCCCTGCGTACCGGTGGACTGGTGGGCAGCGATATCACCGGCGAGGTGTCACTGCCCAACTACCAGAGCCGTTTCAAGCGCTGGTTGTCGTCGCTGGATGGCCAGCCAGACATCAGCGCCGATGATCTGCCGGCATGGCAGCAGCAGCACCAGCAGGTGAACCGCGAACTGCTGGCGGCGATGGCCGCAGTTCCGACTGCCTGCTGAGTGCTTTTTTTGTAGAGCCGAGCCGTGCTCGGCTTCTGTTCGCTGTCCCCTGAGCCGAGCATGGCTCGACTCTACAAAAGGCGATAGCCGAGCATGGCTCGGCACTACACTGGGTTACCGCCCCCGGAGCCGCCGTCATGCCCCAGACCGTCATCCCGCAGCTGCGCATGCGCCATGCCGATACCAGCCTGCCCTTCTATGTGCAGGGCCTGGGATTCATCATCGACTGGGAGCACCGCTTCGAACCCGGCTTCCCGCTGTTCGCCCAGCTCACCCGCGAGGGCCAGACGATCTTCCTGACCGAGCACAGCGGTGACTGCGAAGTGGGCGGCGCGGTGTATTTCATCGTCGCCGACGTCGATGCCCTGCACCGCGCGTTCAGCGCTGCGGGGGTACCCATCGAGCAGCCGCCACACGATACGGATTGGGGAAGCCGCGAGATGCTGATCGTCGATCCGGACGGCAACCGCCTGCGCTTCGCCACGGACGCTGGCTGAATGTCGCGGGCTTGAGTGGCTATATACGTTTCGTATACGATTCGTATATCCCCTTTAGAGAACGCCCATGGGCATCGTCAACATCGATGACACCCTGCACGACCAGCTGCGCCGTGCCTGCACCGTCTCCAACCGCTCGATCAATGCCCAGGCCACGTTCTGGATCCGGGTCGGCATGCTGTGCGAGATGAACCCGACCCTGAGCTTCCAGGACGTCGTCGCCAGCGAACTGCGCGCCGCCGGCGTGCAGCCGCAGCTGCTTGCACCCGGGCGGGCCTGAGCCGATGGCCATGATCAAGCGCGCCGACGAGATCGACCGCCTGGCCGAGTCCGGGCGACTGCTGGCGCAGGTCTTCGCGATGCTTGACGCGCTGCCGCTGCAGGGCCGCAGCACGCTGGAGATCAACGACATCGTCGAACGCATGATCGTCGACGACCTGCAGGCACGGCCCGCCAGCAAAGGGCAGTACGGGTTCCCGTACGTGCTCAATGCCTCGATCGACAACGTCATCTGCCACGGCATGCCGTCGGCCGACGATGTGCTGCGCAATGGCCAGATCGTCAACCTCGACATCACGCTGGAGAAGAACGGCTACATCGCCGATTCCAGCACCACGTATCTGGTGGGTGAAGTCGACTACGCCGCACGCAAGCTGGTGCAGGTGACCTACCAGGCCATGTGGAAGGGCATCGCTGCTGTGCGGCCCGGCGCGCGCCTGGGCGATATCGGCCACGCCATCGCCCGCCATGCCCGCAGCCATGGCTACAGCGTGGTCAAGGAATACTGCGGCCACGGCATCGGCCAGGAAATGCACGAGGAACCGCAGATCCTGCACTACGGCCATGCCGGCACCGGCATGGAACTGCAGGAAGGCATGGTGTTCACCATCGAGCCGATGCTCAACCAGGGCAAGCCTGCGATCAGCCAGCAGCCCGACGAATGGCCGGTGTACACCCGCGACGGCAAGCTGTCGGCGCAGTTCGAGCACACCGTGGCCGTGACCCGCAGCGGTGTGCGTGTACTGACCCTGCGCCCCGATGAAACACCGTTGTGCGCCATCGACCGGATGGTGACCGACTGACTTCAGCGCTTGCGCGCTGCGTCGATACCCCCTCTTGCGCGACATGCGACACATGTCGCACACTTGCGACATCGCTCAAATGCACAGGTCTGGCCATGCCCCGCATTCCGACACCTTCCAACGCCGAACTGGAGTTGTTGAAGTGCCTGTGGCGCGACGGCCCCTGCAGCGCACGCGAACTGCACAACGCGGCGGCGGCCACGCTGGATTGGTCGTATTCGTCCACGCGCAAGACGCTGGAACGGATGGTCGACAAGGGCCTGGTGAAAGAAGGCAGCCAGCACGGTCTGAATGTATACACCGCAAGGGCCGGCAAGGTAGCCACGCTGGCCGCACTCAGTGCCGACTTCGCCCGCCGCGTGCTGGAGATCGACGGGCCGCTGCCGACCCAGGCGTTCGCCGAAAGCCGCCTGCTGAGCGACAAGGAAATCGAGCAACTGCAGGCGCTGCTGCTCGAGGATGACGAGGACCAGCCATGAGCCTGTCATCAACCGCCTTGTGGATGATCAGCCTCGCTGCGAGCCTGCTGGGGGCTGGCCTGGTCTGGTACGGCGCGCAGCTTTTGCAGCGACTGCTCAGGCTTTCGCACGCGTCGGCGCGCTTTTGGCTGGGGGCATGGTTGTGTGCTGTGCTGCCCCCCTTGCTTGCACTGTTGCTGCCGGTGAAGGCGACACCGTTGCAGGAGCTGGCCAGCGCATTGCCTGTTGCGCTGGACAGCGGCACCGGCGTACTGCTGCCCGTGCAACTGCCTGCGCTCGCGGCGACCGAATCCTTGATGGCCTGGCTGACGCCACTGCTGCTGACCGTCTATATCGCAGGGGCCATGCTGGCCCTCGTTCGCTGGGCGTTGGCCAGCCGCCGGTTATGGGTCCTGCTGCGCGGCAGCCATGCGCTGCAGACAGTGCAGTTGCCTGGCCCGCAATCGCGCCACGCCGTGCAGGGGCTGCGGCAGGAAGGTATCGCGGTGCGTACTGTAGAAGGTACCGGTACGCCGTTCGCCCTGTGCATGCCGCGGCCGCAGATCATCCTGCCCACGGCCAGCCTGACCCTGCCGGATCGTACGCTTCGCCTGGTCATCGGGCATGAGGCGGCCCACCTGCAGCGCCGTGATCCCCAGCGCGCAGCGCTGATGCGGCTTGTTGGTGCACTGTACTGGTTCAATCCCTTCGTTCGACGCATTGCCGCGCGCATGCAACTGGCCGCCGAGCTGCAATGCGATGCACGTGCACTGGCCGAGGGTGGTGCTGCCAACGACGGCCGCCTGTTGGCCCACGCTTATGTCCAGACACTTCGCTGCGCGACGGCAGTGCAGCCGGCCAGCGCCCTCACCCATCGCGATTTCGGTGGCCATCAGGTGCGCTTGCAGCACATGCTGCAGGGTGATGGCGGTCGCCGCCCAGGCATCATCAGCATCCTGTTGATGTTCGCACTGGGCTCTTCCTGCACAGTCGGCCTGGCCACCGTACAGGCCGCGGCGGTGGCAGGACCGACGTCACTGACGCTGCCACTCCCCATCGCGTCGGTAACCCTGGTGGAAGCCACGCCGCTACCCCCGTCATTCTTCATGCCACTGTCCAATGCGCGGGTAACCAGCGTGTTCGGTCACGTCTCCGACTTCCGCCAGAACGCCCATCACGGCACCGACTTCGCCGCGCGCCGTGGCACCGCCGTGCTCGCCCCCGCCGACGGCACCGTGATCGCCGCCACGCACGCCTATCCCGATGGCGCCAACTACGGCACGGTTGTCGTAATTGATCATGGCGCTGGCTGGCAATCGCTGTTTGCACACCTGCAGGACTTCGCGGTGCAGCCAGGCCAGCGCGTGCGCAGGGGCGATCCCATCGCCCGCAGCGGCAACACCGGGCGTACCACCGGTCCACACCTGCACATGGAACTGCTGCGCAGCGGAACACGCGTGGACCCGCAGGACTGGCTGCAGTAAGGCAATGACCGGCGGCTCTCCCGGCCGCCCCCTCTACGCATCGTTTCGATACCTGGCCGCGGGAGGGCCTGCTGCGACCGGCTTTCGCACCACGACAAAGGAACTGCACGACAATGCAACGCTCTTCGTCCTCCCCGACAACGGTACGCGCCCGCGCCAGCGTATGGTTCACCATCGGCTGTCTGACAGGATCAACGACCGCTGCAGCCGCTCCGCCTCTGACACCCGCACCTCCGATCACGACCGATCTGGATGCAGTACAGGTCCAGGCCGAGCGCTACGATGCTCGCCGTGACGACACCGCAAGCCGCATTGTGGTGGACCGCGATACGTTGCAGCGACACGGCGACACTGACCTGCTGGAGGCACTCAAGCGATTGCCCGGTGTCAGCGTTTCAGGCGGCGCCCCGGGCCGCCCAGGCACCGTGTCACTGCGCGGCCTGGGCGCGGGCTACACGCAGATCCTGTTGAACGGCCAACGCGTACCCGCCGGTTTCAGCCTGGACTCACTGGCCACCGATCTGATCGAGCGCGTCGAAATCCTGCGCGCGCCCTCCGTTGATCAGGGCATGGGTGCCATCGCCGGCACACTCAACATCGTCACCCGTGCACCGGTTGCAAAGGACACTCAACGGCTGACGGTTTCATGGGCCGATGCCCAAGGGCGCATGACCCCGTCAGCAAGCTGGCGGCAGAGCCGTGCCAACCTCGACCGCGATTTTTCGCTGACCGCTACGGCGACCGCCCGCGCATTCCTGGTCGAGGAACACGGCAGCGAAGACGCTTGGGATGGTGTTGATGCGCCGTTGCTGCATCGACAATCGCGCCTGCGTGCCACCGGCCGACGCGACAGCGTCTCGCTCTCGCCCTCACTGACGTTCAGAACCAGCGATGACACGACCCTTTCGCTGCAGGCCTTGGTGGATGCTTCCGACTTTCGTCGCGACATGTACATCGATTGGGACACGCTGCTGGGCCCCGCGCTACGCACCCCCCATTATCGGCAGCGCACGCGCCTGCGCCTTGACCAGGGGCAGGTCAGCGCAGAGTGGGAGAAGAAACTGCAGGATGGAGGTAGCCTGAACCTGCGTCTGGCCGTGGACGGAAACCGGGAAGACTACCGCTTTCGCGAACAGGGGCAGGACAAGGCACAGCAGGACAATCTTTTCGATCGCACCGATGCGCAGCTGCACGTGCTGGGCGGCACCACCCGCGTGCAATGGACCCTCCCGGCGCGGGGGCGCCATACGCTGCAGGTCGGTGCCGAAAGCAGCATGGACTCACGCCGCGAATCCCGAGTACAGCAGCTGCACTCTTCGCCCAACGAACCATCAACGGTCAGCGACCTTTCCTTCAATGCGCGCCTGCAGCGCCTGGCGCTGTACGCGCAGGATGAGTTTCCGTTGGGAGCGCACAGCGCCCTCTACGTCGGCGGCCGCTGGGAACAACTGCAGACCCGCAGCGAAGGTCGTAACTTCGCCACGATGCGCCACAGCACCAGCGTGTTCACGCCCGTCCTGCAGGGCCTGTGGAAGCGTGCGAAGGGCAAGGACCAGCTGCGGGTCTCATTGAGCCGCAGCTTCCGCGCACCGGCGCTGCGCTCACTGGTCCCGCGCCCGTACACATCCACCAACAACCGCCCACTGAACCCCGACGAGATCGGCAATCCAGCGCTGCGTCCGGAACTGGCGTGGGGTCTGGATGCGGCCTGGGAAATCCACGGCCGTGAAGGTACACAAGGGAGCGTCGGCGGCTACTTGCGCCGCATCGACGCACCGATCCGAAATGAAACGGTACTACGTGACGGGCGCTGGGTATCGACGCCGGTCAATGGTACCCGCGCCATTGCCTGGGGCATCGAAATGGATGGCAGGATGCCGCTGGCACGTCTGTTCCGCAGAGGGCCGGATATCGAGCTGCGCGGCAACGCTACCTGGAACCACTCCCGGGTCAGGGATCTTCCCGGACCTGACAATCGGATAGAAGACCAAGTGCCATTCACCGCCAGTGCATCGCTCGATTACCGCATTTCATCGCGGTGGAGCAGTGGCCTGGCGTACACTCATCGCAGCGGAGGCAGAATACGCTACAGCCTGAGCGAGCTGGACATCACTTCCTATCGACGCGAACTTGAGGCCTGGGCACAGTACGCAACCGAAAGGCGCGGCAAGCTGCGCTTGACCGCCTCGAATCTGTTGGCGCAGGACATCGAGACCGGCCAGTGGCGTTTCGACGAAGGTGGATCGCAGGTGCTTCGCAACACCCGACGTTCTGTCCCCAGTTTTCGCCTGCAATGGGAACTCTCGCTGTGATTGGCATATGCGTGCTGTACCCGGCCGCGTGAAACGCATCGGTGGATCGCACACGCAACAGCGGCATGCGTCACGCACTCATGGCGATAATGGGCGCAACAGCAGCAGCGTGGCGAGGCAGAACATGAAGACCGCCACGCCTGCATCCAGCACCCGCCAGGCGCCAGGCCTGCGGAATACAGGCTGCAACAGGCGCGCGCCATAGCCAAGCGTGCAGAACCAGAGCACGCTGGCTACGCAGGCGCCCGCCGCGAACGCCCAACGCAGGTCGCCCGGATAGCGCGTGGACAGGCTGCCCAGCAACACCATCGTATCCAGGTAGACGTGCGGATTGAGCAGAGTAAAGGCCAGGCAGGCCAGCAGCACCTGCCGCCGGCTGCCACCACTGGCATCGGCCGCGGCCAGCGCGCTGCCACCGCGCCATGCGCGTAGCCCGGCCTGCAGGCCATAGCACAGCAGGAAGGCGGCCCCGCCGAAGCGCAGCACCTGCAACAGCAGCGGCCATTGCAGCACCAGCGCTCCCATGCCACCCACGCCGGCCAGGATCAGCGCAATGTCCGCGCCCATGCAGGCCAGCACCACCATGCCCACGTAGCGCCGCTGCAGCCCCTGCCGCAGCACGAAGGCGTTCTGGGCACCAATGGCGATGATCAGGCCAGCCCCCGCAAACAGGCCGGCCAAGGCCGCAGCAATCCACATCCGACGCTCTCCACCGTGAAAGGAGGCGCAGGGTGCGACGAACTGACCCGTTAAGGCCAGCTGGTTTTTCTTTATCCTGTGCAGAAAAACTGAAGAGGCACCGCGTGGACCTGGTACATCCGCAGTTGAGCGCCTTCACCGCGGTGCTCGAAGAAGGCAGCTTCGAGGCCGCCGCACGCCGCCTGTCGATCAGTCCGTCGGCGCTGTCGCAACGGATCAAGGCACTTGAGGACCGGCTGGGCCAGGTGCTGGTGGTACGGCAGGCGCCGTGCCGACCTACCGCTGCCGGCGAAGTGCTGCTGCGGCGGGTGCGGCCGATGCAGGCGCTGCAGGCCGAAGCGCTGGCCGAACTGCTGCCGGAACGCGGCAACGACGCCACCCGCACACCGATCCCGCTGGCGGTCAACGACGATTCGCTGGACACCTGGTTCGTCGCCGCCATCGCCGAGCTGCACCAGCGCCATGGCTACCTGTTCGACCTGCGCATGGACGACCAGGATCACACGCTGGAACTGCTGCGCAACGGCAGCGTGCTGGGCGCGGTCACCGCTGAGCGCAACCCCCTGAAGGGTTGCAACCTGCATCCGCTGGGCGCGATGCGGTACCACGCCATCGCCTCACCGGCTTTTGCGCGGCACCACTTCAGCAAGGGCATGCAGGCCGACGCGTTGGCGTCGGCGCCGATGATCGTGTTCAACCGCAAGGATGAACTGCAATGGCGCTTCCTGCGCAGGCTGACCCGTGCACGCCTGCAACCGCCCGTACACTACCTGCCCTCCTCCACTGGCTTCGTCGATGCTGCCGCACGAGGACTCGGCTGGTGCCTGGCGCCAGAGGCGCTGGTCACGCCAGCAGTAGAGGCCGGGCAGGTGGTGGTGCTGGAACCTCGTCGCTGGCTCGACGTACCCTTGTTCTGGCAGCATGCCGCCGTGCGTTCGAGCACGCTGCAGCACATCACCTTGGCGCTGCGCACCGCCGCTGGCAAAACCTTACGTTGAAAAGAGCATGATCCAGACCACCGCAGACCCCGGCTTCACGCGCGGACCACTACCGTTTGCCCACTTCTTCACTACAGGAACGGCATGCGCCTGAGCTGCCCACGGACAAGGATGCACCGCGCGCTCGGCGCTGCCGGCCTGGCCTTGCTGGCAAGCCTGCCACTGGCCGCAGCGGCACAGACCAGCACGCCTCCCGCACTGGAATGGGAACATGCGCGGCAGCGGCTGGAACAGGTCTCCGACGCGCTGGCCGCTGCTGATGCCGGCGTGCGCAACAAGGAAGAACTGCAGGAAGCCACCCGCCTGCTGCGCCTGCCGGAGATCACCGGCGAGGTGCGCCGGCTGCAGTTCCAGAAGACACTGACGCTGCCGCTGGGCTCACTGGCACCGGTGGCCGAGGCCTATGGCATCGACTCGCCGCTGTCGTTCACCGAGCGCGATTGGCGCACGCGGCCGGTGGTCACCGCAGTGCTGCCGCTGTACACCGGCGGCCTGATTCCCGCCGCGCAGCGTGCTGCCGGTGCGGCCAGCGAACAGGCCAGCGCCGAGCGCGAAGCGCAGCGGCAGTCGCTGACCGTGCAGCTGGCCCACGCCTACTTCGGTCAGCGCCTGGCCGAACAGGCGGTGGTCGTGCGCCGCGATGTGCGCGATGGCCTCAACCGCCACCTGTCCGATGCAGAAAAGCTGGAACGCGAAGGCTTCGCCACCCGTGCACAGCGCCTGCAGGCCACCGTCGCCCGCGACAAGGCCGAGCGCGAGTACCAGAAGACGCTCAATGATCTGGCCACGCTGAAGGCTGCGCTGGCCACCCTGCTGCGCAGTGGCGGTGATGTGCAGCCGTTGTCGCCGCTGTTCGTGCAGCGCACCCCGCTGGAACCGGTCACCAGCTTCGAGCGCACCGCGCAGGCACGGCAGCCGCAGATCGCGCGCCTGCGGGCGATCGTCGCGCAGGCCGAACAGGGCGTGCGCGTGCAGCAGGCCAAGCTCAAGCCGACGATATTCCTGTTCGGCCAGTACGACTTCCGGCGCCGCGACGAAATGCTGACCGATCCGGACTGGGCGTTCGGCATCGGCCTGAAATACACATTCCTGTCGCCGAACTCGCGACCGGCACAGATCAGCGCGGCGCGCGCGCAGCAGGAGCAGGCCGAGGCCGGCCTGCGCGAGGCCGAGAACCAGGTCGCACTGGGTGTGCGCAAGGCCTGGAATGAGCTGGAAACCGCACGCCAGCAGTTCGTGCTGCTGGACAGCAGCATCGCCCAGGCCGACGAGAACCTGCGCCTGCAGGAGCTGGCCTTCCGCGAAGGCCAGGCCACCTCGCTGGACGTGATCGATGCGCGGCTCGGCCTCGGCGGCGCCCGCGTCGAACGTGCGCAGGCGGCCTACCAATACGATATCGCCTTGGCGCAGTTGCTTGAGGTGAGTGGACAGATGGACCGCTTCGAAGACCATCGGCGGCGTGCAGACGAGGTGATCGATCATGAATGATGTGTTGCACGACGAAGCAACGACGCCCCCCGGCAAGCGCCGGCTGGGGCCGATTCTGCTGGTGGTGCTGCTGGTAGCAGTGGTGCTGGGCCTATGGCTGGCCTGGCGCAGCCCCGCCGACCAGATCCAGGGCATGGCCGACGCCGACACCCTCAACGTGTCGGCCAAGATCACTGCGCGCGTGGCCGAACTGAAAGTGCGCGAGGGTGATCGCGTGCAGGCTGGACAAGTGCTGTTCCTGCTCGACAGTCCCGAAGTCGCAGCCAAGGAACAGCAGGCGCACGGCGCGCTGGCCGCGGCGCAGGCGGTGGCCGACAAGGCCAACGACGGCGCACGCAGCGAAGACATCCGCGCGGCCGAAGCCAACTGGAAGCGCGCCGAAGCCGGCGCCACCCTCGCCGAAGCCACCTACCGGCGCGTGCAGAACCTGTTCAACGAAGGGGTGATGACCCGGCAGAAGCGCGACGAAGCCGCTGCCCAGGCCACCAGCTCACGCGAACTGGCCCGCGCCGCCCGCGCCCAGTACGACATGGCGTTGGCCGGTGCGCGCGAGCAGGACAAGCGTGCCGCACAGGGCCAGGTGCAGCAGGCGCAGGGCGCGGTGGCGGAAGTCAACGCCGCGCGCGTTGAAGTGGAAGGTCGCGCACCGGTGGCCGGTGAAATCAACAAGCGCATGGCCGACCCGGGCGAACTGGTCCCGGCCGGCTTCCCGGTGTTCACCTTGGTGGACATCGACCGCATGTGGGTGTCGATGAACCTGCGCGAATCGCAGATGCAGGGCCTGAAGGTCGGCAGCAAGCTGCGTGGCAGCGTGCCGGCGCTCGGCAAGGACGACCAGTTCGAGGTCTACTTCATCAATCCTGCGGGCGACTACGCCACCTGGCGCACCACCCGTCAGTCATCGGGCTATGACGTGCGCAGCTTCGAAGTGCGGGTGCGCCCGGTACGCCGCATCGAGGGCTTCCGCCCCGGCATGAGCGTGCTGTTCGCATGGCCGCAGCACTGAACACCGACCGCGGCGGCTTTGGCAGCTCATGGCAGCGCGAACTGCGCCGGTTGCGCAGCAACCGTGCAGACCTGGCGCTGGTCACCGTGCTGCCGCTGCTGATGCTGGTGGTGATGGCCTGGATGTTCTCCGCATCGGTGATGCGTGATGTGCCGATTGCCGTGGTCGACCTTGACCACAGCGGCGACAGCCGCCTGCTGCTGCGCATGCTCGATGCCAGCCCCGGTGTGCGCATCGCCAGCCAACCGGCAGGCATGGATGAGGCACGCGCGCAGCTGCGCCGGCTGGAAGTGTTCGCGGTGGTGCTGGTGCCGCGCGATGTGACCCGCCAAGCCTTACGAGGCCAGCAAGGCACGGTGTTTTCCTATTACAACGCCACCTACATGACCACCGGCCAGTCCGCCGCGCGGGATATCGGCGACGCGGTATCGGCGTGGAACGCGCGCCTGCTGCGCGAACGCATCGGCCTGCAGGTCGGGCCGGGCAAGCTGCGTGCCGCGCCCATCGCGGTGCAATCGGACATCCTGTTCAATCCGGCGCGCAGCTACGAGCTGTTCCTGCTGCCGCTGATCTTCCCGGCGGTACTGTCGCTGGTACTGGCGCTGGCGGTGGCCGGCAGCCTCGGCCGCGAAATCCGCGACGGCACCCTGCCCGCCTGGCTGGGCCACGCGCCGTGGTCGTCCATTGCCGGCAAGGTGCTGCCCTACGTCCTGCTGTTCTCGTTGTACGGCGCGCTGGGCGCGGCCTACCTGGCCTGGCTGCGCGGCGACGGCATCGCCGGCAGTGTGGTTCTGCTGCTGCTCGCACAGCCGCTGTTCTACCTGGCCACCGCGGCCTATGCACTGTTCTTCGTCGGCGTCACCCGCGACATGGGCACGGCCCTGTCCGCCGTGGGTCTGAGCATCGGCACCGCACTGGCCTTTTCCAGCGCCACGTTCCCGGTGATCGACGCACCGTTGTTCACCCGCGTCTGGCACCTGCTGCTGCCGCTCAGCGCCTACATCAAGCTGCAGACCCAGCAGCAGTTCATCGGCTCGCCACTCGTGGTTTCGCTGTGGCCGCTGGCCACGCTGCTGCTGATGATCGTGGTTGCCGGCGGCATCGGCGGCTGGCGCCTGCTGGCGTTCGCACGCACGCCGCAGGCCGCGCAACCCGCCGGGGCCGGCGCATGAGCAGGATCTGGCACAGCCTGCGGCAGACCCTGCTTGCCGTGCTCTGCGACCGCTATGCGATCGTGGTGATGGTCGGCGCGGTGATCCTGTACTCGTTCTTCTACCCCGCCGCCTATCGCCACCAGGTAGCCGGCAACCTGCCCGTGCTGGTGGTCGATGAGGACCACAGCGCGACCAGTCGCGAACTGCTGCGCAAGCTCGATTCGCTGCGCGTGGCCCATGTGGTCGGGCAACCGGCGGACCTGCAGGAAGCGCGTGCACAGCTGGAGGCAGGTCATGCCGAAGGCATCGTGCTGATTCCGGCCAACCTGGAGCGCGACATCCTGCGTGGTCATCCGGCCAAACTTGTGCTGCTCGGCAATGGCGCCTATCTCGGCCGCGCCAGCTGGGTGCTGGGCAGCGTGGCTGATGCACTGGGCGCGTTCGGCCGCGAAGCGGCAGTCACCCAGGCCGCGTTCATGGGCGCGCCTCAGGCACCACCGGTCACCCTCGTGCAGCGGCCGTTGTTCAACACGCAGGAAGGCTATGGCAGCGCGATCGTGCCCGGCGTGGCCGAACTGATCGTGCACCAGACGCTGCTGATGGGCATCGGCGTGCTGCTCGGCGGTCGCCGCCTGGTACTGGGCCGGCGTCTGCGCTTCGACCTTCCCACCCTGGCCGGCATGGCGCTCGGCTTCGGCCTGATCGGGCTGTTCGGGCTGTTCTGGTACGCCGGCTTCACCGCCTGGGTGCAGGACTATCCGCGTGGCGGCAACCCGCTCGGGCAACTACTGGGCGGTACGCTGTTCATCGCTGCCACAGTAGCGTTCGGCCTGTTCGTCGGCAGCTTCTTCCGCACCCGCGAACGCGCCTTCCAGTACATCATCGCCACCTCCATCCCGCTGTTCTTCCTGGCCAGCCTGTCCTGGCCGGCGGTGATGACCCCGCGCCCACTGGTGTGGCTGGCGCAGCTGCTGCCGACAACCTCCGGCATCAACCTGATGGTGCGCCTGAACCAGATGGACGCCAGCCTGGCCGAGGTCAGCCACGAACTGATCACCCTGATCGCCCTGCTGGTGCTGTACAGCGCCCTCGCCCTCTGGCGCCTCCACAGCAAAAAGGGGACGGAGGGGATTAAGTCGTAATCGGCACGAAGGAGAAGAAAGCGACTTGATCCCCTCCGTCCCCTTTTACGGCTCTGGTGCGTACCAGAACGGGATGCTGTACTCGCGGCGGCGACTGGGGCCACGTTCGCCGCCGTCGGCGTTCCAGACCAGTCGCAGGTCATGCCGGCCCGGCTTCAGGTCCGCCATCGGCAAGTAGCCCACCAGCCCGCGCATGTCGAGGTCGCGGCGCTCCATCGGCACGAAATCATGCAGGTCGACCTTGCCGCCATCGAGCTGCACCGTCCACAGCAGCGCCATGCAGTTCACCGCTGCCGTCGCCGCCTGTGCACCCTGCGCTTCGTTGCGGGCACCGCCCGCACAGCGCTGCCGTGCCACCGGATTGTCACGCTGCGGACGGTGCGGAATGAACAGCCGCAACCGCGATGCACTGATGGTATCGGCCGGAATCATCGGATAGGGCAGCAGCTGGTCATGCGCCGAGCGCAGCGATTCGTAGTGCGCGCCCAGCATGCCGTGGTCCACGGCTTCTTCGGTCAGCACGCTGTAGCGGTTGAACAGCGAGAACTTCATAGAGCCGTACACCTGCAGGGCGGCGAGCACCATCGCCAGCATCACCGCCGACAGGTAGATCACGGTGAACGAGCGACCACGCAGGTTGCTCTGCAGGGTCCACTGCATGGTCTGCAGCAGGCGCAGCATCGGTACTCGCTGCAGGCCAGCCAGCACCGACTGCAGCCGCTTCTCCAGCCGTGCGGTGTCCCGGCCCCGCGCGTGACGCCGCGCGATCGACTTCTCCAGCAGCATCGGCACCATCGCCAGACCGAGCAGGCCGACCATCAGCACCGCGACGATTCCCAGCGTGATGCGATCATCATCGCCGAAGGCGGCACCGATGGCCATCGCCACACCGAGCGAGACAATCGCCACCACCAGGGTGCCGGCCAGGGTCTGCACGCACAGCAGCGTGGTCGAGAACAGCATCGTGGCAAGCCGGTCTGCACGTTCGATGGTGCCGTCGAGCCCACCGTCGCGTTGCTGCAGGAATGCTCGTGAGAACGGCCCCAGCATCGTCAGCCGATCCCAGTCGATGCCGTTGGGGAAGTGCGATTTCAGGCCGATCAGGCCGATCCAGTAGCCACGCACCGCCAAGTGGATGATCAAGGCCACCGCCAGCACGTAGCACATGCCGACGCCGATGCTGAAGGCGAACCACAGCGCCTGGAAATAGACCCCTTCGGTATGCAGGCTGCTGCGCGCCCACGCATCGAACAGGTAGCCCGGAACGGCCAGCAGTGCGAAGGCGAGCAGGCCGGAAATGAACAGCTCCAGCTCGTCGGTGCGGTCGCGCACGCGGGAGTAGCTGGCTGTCGTGCGAGGCATTGCATCGGCAACAACGGACGGTTCCCGACCGTCTACAGCACTCGACTCGTTCACTGGCGATTCATCCCTGGAGGTCGGCGCAGTATAGGCATGGGCTCTGCTCCGCGGAACGGAACCGGAAACGAAGAACGCCGGCACAGGGCCGGCGTTCGGGGTACAGCAGTGTGGAAGGGGTTATCGCATGGATGGATCAGCGGTAGACGCGCTCACAACGGCGCTCGACCACACGGTCGCCGGTCTTCTGCTGATGATTGCCCTGGATCTGCCGGCCCGCTGCGCCGCCCGCCACGGCACCGGCGACGGTTGCCAGCTTCTTGCCGTTGCCGCCGCCTACCTGGTTGCCCAGCAGGCCACCGACCACGGCGCCGGTGGCGGTACCGGTGATGCGGTTGGGATCGCGGGCATTGCGCTGCACTTCCACGTTCTTGCAGACCACGCGGCTGCCATCGTTGAACTTGCGGCCTTCATCACGCGGGCCGTAATTCTGTGCGCCAGCAACGGACGAGGCTGCCAGCAGGGTGCCCAGCACCATCAATCGGGTCGAGGTCTTCATGGCCATCTCCTGTGCTCCGGTATGGCGCAAGTGTCTGCCTGCGGGTGACAACTGCAGGTGAAATCCAGGTGTCCGGAGGCTGAGCGGCCATCATCGGTTCAGGAAACAAAAATGCGCCCATCGCGACCAGCATCGCGATGGGCGCCGTCTCCCACCCGGCTTAGAACTCTTCCCATCCACCCGTGTTGGCCGCGAGCGAGGGCGCGATGCGCGGCGGCACGCCGGTCACGCGACGCACCGGCGGCACGCTTGCAGCGACCGCTGCCAGCATCGGCCGGACCGCTGCCGCCGCCACCGAAGCCCCGGTGCGGAACACCGATACCGCTTCGGCCAGCAGATTGGCCTGTTCTTCCATCGAACGTGCTGCAGCGCTGGCCTCTTCCACCAGCGCAGCATTCTGCTGGGTGGTTTCGTCCATCTGCATCACGGTCTGGTTGACCTGCTCGATACCCGAACTCTGCTCCTGCGAGGCCGCCGAGATCTCGGCCATGATGTCGGTCACCCGCTGCACCGAGGCGACGATCTCGCCCATCGTGGTGCCGGCCTGACGCACCAGCGCCGAGCCGTCGGATACCTTGCCCACCGACTCTTCGATCAGGCCCTTGATCTCCTTGGCTGCACCAGCAGAGCGCTGCGCCAGCGTGCGCACCTCGCTGGCCACCACGGCGAAGCCCCTGCCCTGCTCGCCCGCGCGCGCCGCTTCCACGGCGGCGTTGAGCGCCAGGATGTTGGTCTGGAAAGCGATGCCATCAATCACGCTGATGATCTCGGCGATCTTCTTCGACGACGCTTCGATGGCGCTCATGGTGGTCACCACCTGGCCGACCACTTCACCACCCTGCGACGCTACCCCATGTGCACCGATCGCCAGCTGATTGGCCTGCCGCGCGTGTTCGGCGTTCTGCTTCACCGTGGAGGTCAGTTCCTCCATCGACGCTGCCGTCTCTTCCAGGTTGGCCGCCTGCTGCTCGGTACGCCGCGACAGATCGGTATTGCCCGAGGCGATTTCCCCCGCCGCCAGATTGATGCTGGACGCACTGGTTTGGATGCGGCCGACGATCTGGGTGAGCTGTTCGACGGTGGCATTGCAGTCGTCGCGCATGCGCGCGAACACACCGTGGAAATCACCCTGCATGCGCACCGTCAGATCGCCGCGCGAGATCGCCTGCAACAGGCTCGACACCTGCACCAGGTTCTCGTCGGTGGTCTGCATCAACCGGTTGAGGCCGGTCACCATCTCGCCGAAATCGTGCTCGAAGCGTGTTTCGTCGCCACGCAGGCTGAAGTCGCCGGCGGCGGCGGCCGTCGCCAGCCGACGGATCTCGCCGTTGATGGCCGACAGGCTGGACTTGGTCTCATCCATGGCCTGGGTGATCGCCGCCTTCTCGCCCGGCAGGCGATCCATGTCCACCGACAGGTCGCCGCGTGCGTAGTGCTTCATCACTTCGATCAGGCGGTTCTGCACCTGCACGTGCGAACCCACCAGCGCGTTAGTGTCATGCACCATCCGCCCGTAATCGCCGGGGAAGGTACTCTCGTCCATGCGGTAGCTCAGGCTGCCATCATCATGCTGCCGCGCCATCTCGCCCTGCGCCGCCATCACCGCCTGCAACTGCCCCTGCATGCGCTGCATGGATTTCAGCAACTGGGTCACCTCGTCATTGCCCGAGGCATCGATGACATTGTCCAGGCGACCGTTGGCGATGCCGTCGGCCAGCTTCACCGCGCCCGCCAGGGGCCGGGTCAGGCTGCGGGTGATCGCCCACGCGGCCAGTGCACCGAGAATCAGGCTGAGCACACCGAACGCAATGGACAGTGTTCCCGTCCACGCTTCCGTGGCGCGATATTCCTCACGGCTGCGTTCGGTCAGGGCTTCCTGGTGCCGCAGCAGGCTGGAGATCGCTCCATTCCAGGCCGTGGCCAGACCGTGCTCGGCCAGCAATTCGGTGGCCGCACCGTCGTAGTCGCCCGCCTTCATCCGCTCGTGCAGTTGCCGGGTGGAGGCGTCGGTGGCCTTGCGTGCCGTCGCGATCTGCGCCACCAGCGTATCGCCGGTGGCATCGCGGGGAATCGTGATGTATTTGTCCCAGATGCCGTCGTAGGTGCGGCTCAGTTCCTGCGCCCGCTGGTAATCCTTGTCGAACTCCTCGCCGCGCTTGATCACCATCAGCCGACGATGCATCAGCACCGCGTTGTTGGTATCGAGCATGTCATTCAACAACCGCATCTTGACCATGTTCACGCCCACCACTTTCTCGAACTGGGCGGACTTCAGATGGTTTCCGTACAACACCAGGCCGACCATGGCCATGATGAACAGCAACAGCAGACCGAAGCCGGCAGAAAGCCGGGATCCCACACGGAGGTTGCGTAAGGCGAGCATCTCAATTCCCTTGATCGTGGCCCTATATTGGTGACGGCACGACCCTGGGAAACTTTAAGTACATTTGTTGAAACAACGCCTCATTAACATAAATGCGTTCAAGCAGAGCCCCTTCCTTATTCCTTTCCCATTTTCCGATGAAGGCAGGATGGGAACGTATCACGCAGATGAATAAGCCGCGCGCTCTTTGACAGCGCAGCGCTATAGTCGGCAGATGACCGTATTCCTGCAGATCAACGGCACCGCCATCGTTGATATCCCCAGTTTCTACGCGGAAATCAACCGGGTATTCATGGTTGGCGAGAACTGGCAGCTCGGGCCCAGCCTGGATGCATTGGACGATCTGCTGTACGGCGGTTATGGCGCACTCGCCGGGCACAGAACGGCCACGGTGGTCTGGCGCGATATCGACTGCAGCCGCGATGCACTGGGAGTGGAGGCCACGCGTGCGTGGCTGCAAGACAAGCTGCGGCAACCGGATACGTTCAATGCCGAAGCCATCGGCCGCCAGCTGGACGCCCTGCAACGCGGCGATGGGCAGACCTACTTCCAGACCGTGATGGATATCTTCGCCGGCCACCCGGACGTTGCGCTGCGGCCGGCTTGAGGCCGGCCGCGACATCGATGCGCACAACGGTCCTGCGCGCCGCCGCCGACGTGCCAACGGGGCCGTGTCCACCACGGCACCTGTTCGTATGGACCGCCCCATTCCCCCTGAGAATCGAGGCACCCCGGGTCCCTAGCCGTTACCATGGACGGCCCTGTACCTGCTCCGCCGTCGCCGCCCTCCGGCGCGAGCGGACGCCCCTGATCCACGAGTCCCATGTCCAAAGACAAGTCCGCCGAACACACCCCGCTGATGAAGCAGTTCTTCGCAGCCAAGTCCGACTATCCGGACCTGCTGCTGTTCTTCCGCATGGGCGACTTCTACGAGCTGTTCTACGACGACGCGCGCAAGGCCGCGCGCCTGCTCGACATCACCCTGACCCAGCGCGGCAGCTCCGGTGGTGCACCGATTCCGATGGCCGGTGTGCCGGTGCACGCCTACGAGGGCTACCTGGCACGGCTGGTGGCGCTGGGCGAATCGGTGGCGATCTGCGAACAGATCGGCGACCCGGCACTGGCCAAGGGTCTGGTCGAACGCAAGGTGGTGCGTATCGTCACCCCGGGCACCGTTACCGACGAAGCGCTGCTGGACGAGCGCCGCGACACCCTGCTGATGGCCCTGTCGCGCAACAAGAGCGGCTATGGGCTGGCCTGGGCCGACCTGGCCGGCGGCCGCTTCCTGGTCAACGAAGTCGACACCGATGACGCACTGGAAGCCGAGCTGGCCCGTCTGGAACCGGCCGAACTGCTGGTGCCGGATGAAGAGAACTGGCCCGACTTCCTGCGCCAGCGCAGCGGCGTACGCCGCCGCGCGCCGTGGCTGTTCGACGCCGACAGTGGTCGCCGCCAGCTGCTGAACTTCTTCAAACTGCACGACCTCAGCGGCTTCGGCATCGACGACAAGCCGCGCGCCACGGCCGCTGCCGGCGCCCTGCTCGGCTATGTCGAGGAAACCCAGAAGCAGCGCCTGCCGCACCTGACCTCCATCTCGATGGAGACCGCCAGCGAAGCGATCGCGATGAACGCGGCAACGCGTCGCCATCTGGAGCTGGACACCCGCGTCGACGGCGATACCCGCAATACCCTGCTCGGCGTGCTCGACAGCACGGTGACACCGATGGGTGGCCGCCTGCTGCGCCGCTGGCTGCATCGGCCGCTGCGCCTGCGCGAGGTGCTGGTGCAGCGCCACCACGCGGTGGAAACACTGATCGACCGCGGTGCGGAGGCGGATATCCGCGAACAGTTCCGCCGCCTCGGCGACCTGGAACGCATCCTCACCCGCGTCGCCCTGCGCTCGGCGCGGCCGCGCGACTTCTCCACCCTGCGCGATGGCCTCGGCCTGCTGCCGGCCGTCCGCGAGGTGCTGGCACCGCTGGATTCACCGCGACTGCAGACCCTGCACGCGGCACTGGGCGAGCACGACGAGTGCGCGCACCTGCTGGCCAGCGCCATTGCCGAAATGCCGCCGCTCAAGCTCAGCGATGGTGGCGTGCTGGCCGATGGCTTCGATGCCGAACTGGATGAACTGCGCCGCCTGTCGACCCACGCCGACCAGTTCCTGGTCGACCTTGAACAGCGCGAGCGCGAGAGCAGCGGCATCGCCACCCTGAAGGTCGGCTACAACCGTGTGCACGGCTACTACATCGAAATCAGCAAGGGCCAGTCCGAGCGCGCGCCGGTGCA
Organism: Stenotrophomonas sp. HMWF023; assembly: GCF_003060985.1. Classification (NCBI taxonomy): domain Bacteria; kingdom Pseudomonadati; phylum Pseudomonadota; class Gammaproteobacteria; order Lysobacterales; family Lysobacteraceae; genus Stenotrophomonas; species Stenotrophomonas sp. HMWF023. The sequence continues at coordinate 27,000 of NZ_QAIJ01000097.1, read as the reverse complement.
TTACACCCGCCGCCAGACACTGACCAACGCCGAGCGCTACATCACCGAAGAACTGAAGGCATTCGAGGACAAGGTGCTGTCCGCGCGCGACCGTTCGCTGTCGCGCGAGAAGTATCTGTACGAGCAGCTGCTGGACACGCTGGGCACCCAGCTGGAGCCGCTCAAGCAGTGCGCCGCCGCGCTCAGCGAACTGGATGTGCTGGCCGCCTTCGCCGAGCGTGCGCAGGCGCTGGACTGGGCACGCCCGGAACTGCAGGCCGAGCCGTGCCTGAAGATCGAACGTGGCCGCCATCCGGTGGTGGAAGCGGTGCGTGACCAGCCGTTCGAGCCCAACGACCTGGACCTGCACCCGGACCGTCGCATGCTGGTCATCACCGGCCCGAACATGGGCGGTAAATCGACCTACATGCGGCAGAACGCGCTGATCGTGCTGCTGGCCCACATCGGCAGCTTCGTGCCGGCCAGCCGCGCGTTGATCGGCCCGATCGACCGCATCCTGACCCGCATCGGCGCAGGCGACGATCTTGCCCGCGGGCAGTCGACCTTCATGGTCGAGATGGCTGAAACCAGCTACATCCTGCATCACGCCACCGCGCATTCGCTGGTGCTGATGGACGAGATCGGCCGCGGTACCTCCACCTACGACGGCCTCGCCCTGGCCGACGCGGTGGCGCGCCACCTCGCCTACGAAAACCGCTGTTACACGCTGTTCGCCACCCATTACTTCGAACTGACCGCGCTGGCCGACGAACAGCACGAGGGTGGCCGCAGCGGCATCGCCAACGTGCACCTGGATGCAGTGGAGCACGGCGAAGCCCTGGTGTTCATGCATGCGGTGAAGGACGGCCCGGCCAACCGCAGCTTCGGCCTGCAGGTGGCCGCGCTGGCCGGCCTGCCGCGTGCCACCGTGGCACAGGCGCGTCGACGCCTGGCTGAGCTGGAACAGCGCGGCGGCGAAAGCCATGCCGCCGAACTCGCCCCGCAGGCGCTGGATGCACCGCAGCAGTTCGGACTGTTTGCCGCCCCGCCGAACAAGGCGCAGGAGGCGCTGGCCGCGATCGACCCGGACGAGCTGACGCCGAAGCAGGCACTGGAAGCGCTGTACCGGTTGAAGGCGCTGCTGTAATCCCGGCCGCCGGGCATGGCCCGGCGCTACCGTTGTAGAGCCGAGCCCACGCTCGGCTGCCCTTCGCACTTCCGTCGTGTACACGGCGTTATGCTCGGGCGGTTCGTCCTTCACAGACCGGAGACCGCCATGAACACCGAATCCCTCGCTGCATCCCTCTTCCAGCAGCTGCAGCAGGGCCAAGGCCTGCAGCAGGTGTCGCAGCAGCTCGGCCTGGACAGCAGCCAGGCCACCCAGGCCGTCGGCAGCGCCCTGCCCCTGCTGCTCGGCGCGATGGGCCAGAACGCCAGTGAGCCGCAGGGTGCGCAGTCCCTGCTCAATGCCCTGCAGCGCGACCACCTCGGTTCGGCAGGCGGCGGCGGTGGCGGTTTCGATCTCGGCAGCATCCTCGGCGCGGTGATGGGCGGCGGCGGTGGCAACGCCACCAACGGCGCCGGCATCCTCGGCCACGTATTCGGCGGGCAGACCTCGCAGGCGGCCGAAGCGCTGGGCCAGAAGACCGGCCTGGACAGCGGCAAGTCCAGTCAGCTGCTGGCGATCCTCGCCCCCATCGTCATGTCGTTCCTGGCCCAGCGGTTTGCCCAGAGCGGCAACCCCGGCCAGCTCAGCCAGGCCCTGGGTCAGGAAGCACAGCAATCCGGCGGCGGCATCGGCAGCCTGCTCGGCGGTGCGCTTGATCAGGACGGTGATGGCCAGTTCGGCGCCAGCGATCTGCTCAAGCTCGGCGCCGGCCTGCTCAAGCGCTGATCGCGCACAACGATCCAAGCGCTGTCGACCATAGGCAGCCACTATCGCAGCGGTTGAATCAATCGAATTTACCCATCGTTAGGCGATGCCTATGGTGGGTAAGCGATCTGATTCCCTCATTCGCCAGTCCACAGGTAGAGACCCATGAAAAGCGAAGCGAAGTGCCCGTTCAACCATGCCGTCGTCGGTGATGCGACGACCAACCGCGACTGGTGGCCGAACCAGCTGCGCGTGGACCTGCTCAACCAGCACTCCACGCGCTCCAACCCCCTCGATGCGGGCTTCGACTACGCCACGGCCTTCAACGGGCTCGATTACAGCGCCCTGAAGGCCGACCTGAAGGCGTTGATGACCGACTCGCAGGACTGGTGGCCGGCCGACTTCGGCCACTACGGCGGCCTGTTCATCCGCATGGCGTGGCACAGCGCCGGTACCTACCGCATCGACGATGGCCGTGGCGGCGGTGGTCGCGGCCAGCAGCGCTTCGCGCCGCTCAACAGTTGGCCGGACAACGTCAGCCTGGACAAGGCGCGACGCCTGCTGTGGCCGATCAAGCAGAAGTATGGCCAGGCCATTTCCTGGGCCGACCTGCTGATCCTGACCGGCAACGTCGCACTGGAATCGATGGGCTTCAAGACGCTCGGCTTTGCCGGCGGCCGTCCCGACACCTGGGAGCCGGACCAGGACGTGTACTGGGGCCGCGAGACCACCTGGCTCGGCGGCGACGTGCGTTACAAGCACGGCTCGGAGGGGGTGGAAGAGAACCACGGCGTGCTGGTGTCCGATGACGACGCTGATGGCGACGTGCATTCGCGCAAACTGGAAAACCCGCTGGCCGCAGTGCAGATGGGCCTGATCTACGTGAACCCGGAAGGCCCGGACGGCAATCCCGATCCGGTGCTGGCCGCGCATGACATCCGCGACACCTTCGGCCGGATGGCGATGGACGATGAAGAAACCGTCGCCCTGATCGCCGGTGGCCACAGCTTCGGCAAGACCCACGGTGCCGGCCCCGCCGACAACGTCGGCAAGGAACCGGAAGCAGCGGGCCTGGAAAGCCAGGGCCTGGGCTGGGCCAACAGCTTCGGCAGCGGCAAGGGTGGCGACACCATCACCAGCGGCCTGGAAGTGACCTGGACCCGCACCCCCGCGCAGTGGAGCCATGACTTCTTCGAGATCCTGTTCGGCCACGAATGGGAACTGAGCAAGAGCCCGGCCGGTGCCCACCAGTGGGTCGCCAAGAATGCGGATTCGGTGATTCCCGATGCGCACGATCCGTCGAAGAAGCACCGCCCGACGATGCTGACCACCGACCTGTCGCTGCGCATGGATCCGGCCTACGAAAAGATCTCGCGGAAATTCCTTGCGGATCCACAGGCCTTCGCCGATGCGTTCGCCCGCGCCTGGTTCAAGCTGACCCATCGCGACATGGGTCCGCGTGCGCGCTATCTCGGCCCGGAAATCCCGGCCGAGGAATTCATCTGGCAGGACCCGGTGCCGGAAGCGAAGCACCCGCTGATCGACGCCAAGGACATCGCCGCGCTGAAGCAGAAGATCGCGGCGACCGGCCTGAGCGTGGCGGAGCTGGTGTCGACTGCATGGGCCTCGGCCTCGACCTTCCGCGGCTCGGACAAGCGCGGTGGTGCCAACGGTGCGCGCGTGCGCCTGACGCCGCAGAAGGACTGGGCGGTGAACCAGCCGCAGCAGTTGGCCAAGGTATTGGCCGCGCTGGAAAAGGTCCAGGCCGAGTTCAACGGCGCAGGCAGCAAGCAGGTGTCGCTGGCCGACCTGATCGTGCTGGCCGGTGGCGTCGGCATCGAGCAGGCGGCAAAGGCCGGCGGGCATGACCTGAGCGTGCCGTTCACCCCGGGCCGCACCGATGCCAGCCAGGAACAGACCGACGTTGAATCGTTCGCGGTGCTGGAACCGGCTGCCGATGGTTTCCGCAACTACCTCAAGGGCGCTTACAGCGTGCCGGGTGAGGCGTTGTTGATCGACAAGGCGCAGCTGCTGACCCTGACCGCACCGGAAATGACCGCGCTGGTCGGTGGCCTGCGCGTGCTCGGCACCAACGTCGATGGCGGCAAGCACGGCGTGTTCACCAACCGACCCGGCACGTTGAGCAACGACTTCTTTGTCAACCTGCTGGACATGGGTACGACCTGGAAGGCGACCGGCCGCGAAAGCTATGAAGGCCGCGGCCGCAACGATGGCGCCGCGCGCTGGACCGGCACCCGTGCGGATCTGGTGTTCGGCTCCAATGCCGTGCTGCGCGCATTGGCCGAGGTGTATGCCAGTGCCGATGGCGAGAAGAAATTCGTGCAGGATTTCATCGCCGCCTGGACGCGAGTGATGGAACTGGATCGCTACGACCTGCACGGCTGACATGACCGGGTAGATGCCAACCTTGGTTGGCACGCGGCACAGCGCCCACCAAGGTGGGCGACTACCAAAGCATTCGCGCCCTGCCCTGGTAGATGCCAACCTTGGTTGGCACACAACACAACGCCCACCAAGGTGGGCGACTACCAGAGCATTCGCACCCTGCCCTGGTAGATGCCAACCTTGGTTGGCACGCGGCAAAACGCCCACCAAGGTGGGCGACTACCAAAGCGTTCGCACCATGAACTGGTAGATGCCAACCCTGGTTGGCACGCGGCACACGGCAAAACGCCCACCAAGGTGGGCGACTACCAAAGCATTCGCGCCCTGCCCTGGTAGATGCCAACCTTGGTTGGCATGCGGCGCAGCCGCGGCGGTTTCAACGCGCACCGTCCTTCAACCGCTGCAGGATCGGGGCGAACAACGGCGCCTGCGTCGAACGCGGCGGCTGCACGGCGTCACCCTTCTCGACGGCCTGCCAGTACGATCCCGGCAGCGGCTTGTCGCCCAGTTCATAGTCCATGCCGTCCCAGCCGTCTTCGCGGAATGCGTAGAACGCCCAGTGCACCTTCTGCTGCTCGGCCACCGCCAACACATCGCGCAGGTAGCGGCCGCAGTCCGGCCAACGTCGCATGCAACCGAACTCACCGATCACCATGCGGTTGGCGCCGATGCCATGGGTCTTCGCCCAGTCCATCGGCTGCTGCAGGTAGCTGCGCACGCGCACGGCGTCCCAGCGCTCGCTGCGGTCGCCGAACGGCACTTCGGCGGGATAGCGGTACGGTGTGCTGCGCTTCTGGTTCGGCGCACTGGTGGCCGCATACGGCTCGTACATGTGCACGCTGTACAGCAGCTTCGCGTCGTCCAGCGGCGCAGGCCAGTAGTCGAACGCATCGGCCGCCGCGTACCAGCCAGCGTCGAGCATCAACGGCATGTCTGCATCGACCGCGCGCACGCTGGCCACCAGTTCCTTGTACAGCTGGCGCAGATCGCGCGGCCCGCCCTGCACCCCGGCATACCACGTCAGCATGTCCTCGCGGGAGGCGTGTTCGGCCAGCGTGGTGCCGTATTCCGGTGCCGGCTCGTTGATCAGGTTGTAGCCGGCCAACGCCGGGTGCCCTTTCAGCGCGGTCGCCAGATCACGCCAGAAGCGCTGCGCTGGTGCGTGGTTGTCGAAGGACTGCCACAGGCGCTGGTCGACCACGTCGCCGTTCTTCTGTTTCCAGCGCAGCAAGGGCAGTGACAGCGGCACCAGCACCACCTTCAGGCCCACGGCATTGGCGTCATCCAGCGCGCGACGCAGGGTCTCCACATCGGCCGGCACCAGTCCTTGATAGTGGTCGGCATCGCCCATCAGGAAATCGCGGCCGCCGGCACTGCGCCACTTGTCCGGGGTCAGTCGTACCCAGGTGGCGCCGGTCGCACGCAACGCCTGGAAATAAGCCTTGTCCGGTGGTGCTTCGTTGAAGCTGTTGCCACCGCGCTGCGGGGTATCCCAGAAGGTGATGTCGGCGGCGAACACCGGGACGGCGGCGGACAGGGCCAGGCACAGCAGGCTGCGGCGCAGGAACATGGTGGGCTTCCATGAAGAGGACCATCCAACGTGCGGGGCGCAAGCCGAACGGTGGCTGAGCGCAGGCGGTACAGCGCCCACCAAGGTGGGCGACTACCAAAGCGTAGGCCGGACCCACGACACGGTAGATGCCGACCTTGGTCGGCACAGGGCACAGCGCCCACCAAGGTGGGCGGCTACCAGAGCGCTTTCAGTCCGGCCACTACGTCACAGCGCATCGAGATCACCCAGGGCGCGGATCAACCGGCGTGCGCGCTTGTCCGGCTTGTGCTCCGGTGCCTGGTAGCCATCACGCGCGGCAATGCGCAGCGCACGCAGTTCGGCACGACGCGCTTTGGATGCCTCGCTCTCGGCATACAACTGCTGCGCCACCGGTGCCGGTCCGCGCTGGTCGCTCAGGCCCAGCACCTGGATCTCGAAGTGTTCTTCACCGCGGTCAACCAGCAACTGCTCTCCCACACGCACCGCGCGCGAGGATTTCGGGCGCTGCCCGGCCACGGATACCTTGCCGGTCTCGATAGCCTGTTTTGCCAGACTGCGGGTCTTGAAGAAGCGGGCCGCCCACAGCCAGATGTCCAGACGGACGCTGGGCGCCAACGGGGAAAGCTCGGACATCGACAGGGACTACTCCGTTCGCTTGTTCAGGGGGCGCGGATTGTCGGGGTCGGTACGGCAACCAGTGCCCCCGATCAATGCCGGCGTTCCGGCCGCCAGATCCTGGCGCTGGCTGCCGACCAGGCACTCGGGGCGGTCGGTCGGCCGCACCTGGGTATCGCCCAGCCGGTCACCTGACGAACATGCGGCCAGTGCCGCTGCGATCAAGGCCACCGCGATCATCCGCATCGCCTGCTGTCGTTGATGCATTGCCACATCCTGCAAACCGGCTTGATGCTAGTGTGCGCCTCCCGGGAATCGATCACCACTCCATGGCCAAAGCGCCGCTTGACCTGACCTCCGGCCCGATCGGCCGCAACCTGCTGCTGTTCGCGCTGCCGATCCTGGCAGGCAACATCGCGCAGTCGCTGAACGGCTCGGTGAATGCGGTATGGGTGGGGCGCTTCCTCGGCGAAGCGGCACTGACCGCGACCGCGAACGCCAACAACATCATGTTCTTCCTGATCGGTTCGGTGTTCGGCTTCGGCATGGCCTCGACCATCCTGATCGGCCAGGCCATCGGCGCGCGCGACATCGCCCAGGCACGGCGCGTGGTCGGCACCAGCGCCACGTTCTTCATCGGCCTGTCGGTGATCATCGCCATCGCCGGCTGGTTCCTGGCCCACCCGCTGCTGGCGGCGATGGGCACGCCGGCTGCCTCGCTGCCCTTGGCCGAGGCCTATCTGCGCATCATTTTCCTGGCGATGCCGACGCTGTACGCCTTCGCCTTCCTCAGTGCGGCGCTGCGTGGTGCCGGCGACTCGCGCACGCCGTTCCGCTTCCTGCTGGTCTCGGTGGTGCTGGACATCGCCCTGAACCCGGTGCTGATCTTCGGCATGGGGCCGTTCCCGGAACTGGGCATCGCAGGCTCGGCCTGGGCCACGCTGGTGTCGCAGACGCTGTCGCTGGCCGCCCTGCTGCTGTACATGCGGCACAAGCGGCACACGCTGTGGCTGGGCCGCGCCGACATGCACCTGTTCAAGCTGGACATGACCATCCTGCGTGCGCTGGTGGTCAAGGGCGTGCCGATGGGCCTGCAGATGGTGCTGATCTCGCTGTCGGTGATCATGCTGATGACGATGGTCAACCAGCACGGCACCGATACCGGCGCAGCCTACGGTGCGTCGCTGCAGCTGTGGAACTACGTGCAGATGCCGGCGATGGCGATCGGTGCGGCGTGTTCGTCGATGGCCGCGCAGAATGTCGGTGCGCAGCGCTGGGATCGCGTGCGCGGTACCGCACGCCAGGGCATCCTGTTCAACTTCCTGCTGACCGGCGCGTTGATCCTGCCGCTGGTACTGCTGGACCAGTATTCGCTGGCCTTGTTCCTGCCGCAGGGCAGCGAGTCGCTGCAGATCGCGCGGCACCTGAACCACATCGTGATCGGTTCGTTCCTGTTCTTCGGCGTCAGCTTCGTGATCTCCGGCGTGGTGCGGTCCACCGGCGCGGTGCTGCCGCCGCTGCTGATCCTGGCGGCGTCGCTGTGGGGCGTGCGCGTGCCGTTCGCCGAATTCCTGCAGCCGTACTGGGGCGCGGACGCGATCTGGTGGAGCTTCCCGGCCGGTTCGCTGGTATCGATGCTGCTGTCGCTGGCGTATTACCGCTGGGGCGGCTGGCGCAAGGCGAGGATGATCAGCAAGCCGGTGCACGCGGAGGAACTGGCCACGCCATCGGAGATTCCGGCCTGCCCGCCTTCGCCGGTGGCCGACCCGGATGCGGCGCTGGAAACCACCCCACCGCGTTGAACATGCACCGGTAGTGCCGGCCGCTGGCCGGCAGCCGCGCGATGCCTGCGAAGTCCATGGGGTTGCCGGCCAGCGGCCGGCACTACCGTTTCTTCTTTTCTACGTTGTGCTTGGGGGAACTACATGCGTTCGCCGGGCAGAGCACTGGCCTGCCGCACCCAGTCGAGGAACCGCGCCTCGTCCAGTACCCCACCCTCAAGGATGTGCAGATAGCGGGTGTCGGCGCTCTTGGACGGTTCAGGCGGAACGGGCTGCAACAGCGCACCGCGGAAGAACGCGACCTTGATGTAGCGGGCGAAGCAATGAAAGCTGAGAAACCAGCCCTCACCGGCAGCGACGCCGTACATCGGCGAGTTCCACTTCACTGCCTTGTGCACGCCGGGCACGGCCTGTTCGATCAGTGCGTCCAGACGTGCACCAACAGCCCGTTTCCAGTCCGGCATGGCGTCGATATAGGCCTGCACGGGCGCATCGCCCTCACCCTTGGCGATCTGCGGATTACCACCAGACAGCAGCTTGGGCGAAGCACTGTTGGCAGGTCGCTTGGCGGGCATCGCAGGGGCCATGGGGGGTCGAAGGTCCGAGCGTACGCCGCCGCCCCGCAGCGGTCACGGCGCACTGCGCCATGGCTTCAGAGGCTGCGGCGGAACTGCTGCCAGGTAGGCAGCTTGCGGGCGCCGCGCAGGAACCACATCAGGGTGGCCATCACCAGGCCGAACATCACGCCGGCTGCCACCCCGGCAAGCAACAGCAGCTCCAGCGCCGGTGCTCTGCCCTGCCACAGCAGCAGCCACATCAGCACCGTCCAGAACACGCCAAACAGCAGGCCCTGCAGCAGCGTATTGGTCAGGAAACCAGCCAGTATCGGCGGTGGCAGCGCGATACCCAGCCGCCACAGCATGCGGTGCAGCAACGGGGCCGCTTCCCGCCGCGGTACGCCGGAACCGTCCAGGAAGCGCAATGCCACCTGGATGTCCGCCGGGTATCGATGGTCGGTCTCATCCATCCACTGAAACTAACGAGACGATCCCGCAAACGCAAACGGCCGCCCGAAGGCGGCCGTCGCGGCAACAACCGAAGTTGTTTATCAGCCCTTGGTTGCCAGACGGGCAGCCTTGGCGGCAGCAGCAGCAGCCAGATCTTCCTTGATGCGGGCAGCCTTGCCTTCCAGGCCACGCAGGTAGTACAGCTTGCCGGCGCGGACCTTACCACGACGCTTCACTTCGACCGAGTCGATGATGGCGCTGTGGGTCTGGAACACGCGCTCGACGCCGTAGCCGTGCGAGATCTTGCGCACGGTGAACGAGGAGTTCAGGCCGCCGTTCTTGGTCGCGATGACAACGCCTTCATAGGCCTGCACGCGCTCGCGGGTACCTTCCTTCACCTTCACGTTGACGATAACGGTGTCGCCCTGGCTGAACTGCGGCAGTTCACGGGTGATCTGGGCGGATTCGAATTCCGCGACGATGGACTTGTTCAGCTTGCTCATGGGTTACACCGATTCATTGTTCGGGTGGGCGTGTCATTCGACAGCGTAGGCTCATGCAGTCACCGGACTGTGCTGCACGTTTGTTTTGGGTACTGCGTGCCGGCCGAGGCTGGCGGTAATTGACCATCATAGCCGATAAAGCGGGGCTGGCGCTAGGGCCTGCCCTTTTCTGCCGGGGCCTGGCGGGCGTGTGCCAGCAGCTTGCGGTCGGCCTTGCCCAGCGCCTGTTCATCCAGCAGGTCCGGGCGCCGCTGCGCGGTACGGATCAACGACTGCTGCCGGCGCCAGGCGGCGATGGCGGCATGGTTGCCCGAGCGCAGCACGTCCGGCACGTCACCCAGCGGATGCTGGGCCGGTTGGCTGAAATGTGGGCAGTCGAGCAGGCCGAGGTCGCCCTCGAAACTATCCTGAGCGGCCGATTCGGCGTCATTCAAGGCGCCTTCCTGCAGCCGGGCCACGGCATCGATGATGACCGCAGCCCCCAGCTCGCCACCGGACAGCACATAGTCGCCAAGGGAGATCTCCTCATCGACATTGGCGGCCAGGAAACGTTCGTCGATGCCCTCATAGCGGCCGCAGAGCAGGACCATGCGCGGCAATGCCGCCAGTTCCCGCACCTTGGCCTGGGTCAGCGGCGCACCCTGCGGGCTGAGATAGATCACCCGCGCAGGCGTCGGATCGGCCTCGCGGATCGCCTGCAGGCAGGCCTGCAGTGGTTCGATCAGCATCACCATGCCCGGGCCACCGCCGAACGGACGATCGTCCACCCGGCGGTAGTTGCCCTCGGCGTAATCACGGGGATTCCAGCCATGCAGGCTGAACAATCCCTTTTCCTGCGCACGGCCGACCACGCCCAGCCCAGCGGACTGGGCGAGGAAATCGGGGAACAGGGTGATGACGTCGAAACGCATGCTCACACTCAGAACTCGGGGTCCCAGTCGACCACGACCAGATTGGCCTCGAAGTCGACGGATTTGACGAACTCCGGCACGACGAACGGAATCATCCGCTCGCGGTCACCGCGTACGACCACCACATCGTTGGCGCCGGTACTGAACAGGTGCGAGACCTGGCCGAGGGCAACGCCTTCGACGGTCTTCACATCCAGGCCTTCCAGATCGACCCAGTAATACTCGTCGGCACTCGGCGGTGGCAGCGCACTGCGGGCCACGAAGACCTCGGTGCCATGCATCGCCTCGACCGTGTCGCGATCCTCGATACCCGGGAAACGGGCCACCAGGTGCTTGCCGGTATCCCGGCCACGGGCGCCTTCAAGCGTCGATTCCTGCCCGTTGGGGCTGCGCAGGATCCACGGTTGGTAACGGAAAATAGCGGAACGCGGCTCGGTCCAGGACTCGAGCTTTATTTCGCCGCGCACACCAAAAGCGCCGACAACCCTGCCAAGCAGGATGCGGCGCTCGTTATCTTTCATCTGCGTTCAATCAGATGGGCCGCACCAGGGCGCGGCCCGTCAGGATCAGGCCGCAGCGGCCTGGGACTTGCTCGCTTCCTTGATCAGGTTGCGAACTTTCTCGGTCGGCTGGGCGCCGTTCTTGACCCAATGGTCAACGCGGGCCAGGTCCAGCTCGATGCGCTTCTCGCCACCCTGTGCAACCGGGTTGTAGAAACCAACGCGCTCGATGTTGCGGCCGTCGCGGGCGCTGCGGACGTCGGTGACGATGATGTGGTAGAACGGACGCTTCTTGGCGCCGCCGCGGGTCAGTCGAATCTTGACCATGGTGGTTTTTCCTATTGCCCAGTCGCCAGGATGGCGCGGTAAGCGGGCGATTATAGCGGCAGAGTCCGGCCGAGCCAACCCCGCGGAAAAACGGACCTGTCCGGTAGCGACGGGCCATGCCCGGCGGCTTTCAAGACTTCCCGTTCAGGAAAGCGCCTGCCAGGGCACCCGGCCCAGCACCGCCCTGCCCTGTTCGGCCAGGGCCTGCGAACCAGGCAGCACGTAACCGTCGACGGCATCCAGCGCCCACAGTCCGCTGGCGTTGCAGGCGAAGCCGGCCTGCATGCCGGCCAGCTCGTTCAGTTGCAGCGGGCGGATCTGCTGTGGACCCGTCCAGCCCGCCTGCAGCAGCGCTTCAGCGGTTCCCCGCAGCGCAGGCGCCTGCGGCCAGACCAGGTGTTCGCCGTCATGCACCGCCAGGTTCCAGGTCGTGCCCTCGCTGATCTGCCCATCGGCAGTCACCAGCAGCGCGTCGTCGAAACCCGCTGCCAGCGCGGCACGGCGCTGGGCGAACAGGCCGAACGTGCCGACGTGCTTGATCTGCGGCAGCTCGCGCTGCCAGGTCACGCTGCGTACGCGCTTGGGAGCGGTCAGCGCGACTGGTGCGGAGACGGCAACCAGTACATCTACCGGCACGTTTGCCAGCGGATCGCGGAAATCGAAACGGCGCGAGAACACGGTGACCCGCATCGATGCATCGATCTGACCGGCCTGCTGCAGCGCCTGCGCCATCCACGCCTGCACCTGTGCGACATCGAGCGCGCTGCCGAACAACGCCTGCGTTGCCTTGGCAAGACGCTGCAGATGCAGGTCGAGCCCCTGCACCGCGCGGCCGCGCACCTGCAGCGAGGTGAAGTGGCCGTAGTTGGTCAGCGCCGGCAACAGGTCTTCGGCCCGCGCCGTGGCGCCGTTGCAGGTCACCGTCATCGCAGCAGTGCCCGCGCCTGTTGCCACATATCACGCAGCACGTCGGCGGCCGGCGCTGCCGGTGCCATCCACGCCGACTGCCCGGCCCAGGCCTGCATCGCGGCAAGCCGGTTTTCCTGCGTGGCCTGCTTGCGCATCGGAGCGGTCAGGCCGCGCTGCACCGGATACGGGCGCGGCGTAGGTGCACCCTCAGCGGCAGCTGCACGCACGTAGGCGGTCGCCAGGCCACGGCCCAGGCGCCCACTGAACGCGCGGGTCGGCCAGGTGTCTTCGGGTTCGCTGCGGGCCAACGCATCGGCCCACGCCGGTGCCACCGCTGCTTCGGGTGTGCGCAGGAAGGCCGTGCCGATCTGCACGGCGCTGGCCCCGAGCATCAAGGCAGCAGCAATGCCGCGACCATCGCCGATGCCGCCCGCAGCGATCACCGGAATACTCAAGTTGTCCGCCAGCCGCGGCAGCAGTGCGAACAGGCCGACCAGCTGCTGTTCTGCACGAATCGGATCGAAGGCGCCGCGATGGCCACCGGCTTCGGCGCCCTGCGCGACTACCGCGTCAGCCCCCGCATCCTGTGCAGCACGCGCTTCGGCCAGCGTCGTGGCGCAGGCAATCCAGGCGATGCCCGCATCCTTCAACTGCTGCACATGACGCGGCGACAGCACGCCCATGATGGTCGAGGCCACCGCCGGCCGTGCCGCCAGCAGCGCACTGAACTGCTCCTCGAAATCGGCAGGCGTGGCATCCGCTGCGCTGGCCGCAACCTCCGGCCCCCACTGGCCCAGGAATGCACGCGTGGCGGCCTCGGCGGCGACATCGCGCACCGGCGCGGGATCGGGCAACCACAGGTTCACCTGCGCCGGCCCGCTGGACGCGGCCCGGAAGTCCTGCATCCATCGACCGATATCAGCCGCCGGCGACAACACGGCGCCCATCGCGCCCATGCTGCCAGCGTTGGCCAGCGTGGCCGAAAGCGGAACCGGACAGGCGCCGGCCATCGGTGCCAACAGGATCGGCAGCTGCAATGAAAAACGCCGACAGAAATCGTCGGCGCGTTCGAGAATCGGCGAAAGGCTCACGCGACGCACCTGTGGGAGGAGTCGCTGCCAGCATACGCCAGACATTGTGGACGGGAGCGTCGCATCGGGCGATCCGCTCCCGCGTTGCTCAGCGTGCAGACACCGCGTAGGTGCGGACCAGCTGGCTGTCCATTTCTTCGTTGAACTTGAACGTCACATAGCGTGCGTCATCAGCGGCGAACTCTTCCTCGGCGCTGGCACGGCCGATCTCGGTGCCTTCGGCATCCAGTGCACGCGCCACCAGCTTGCCCTTGAAGGCCTTGTCGGCCACCACGTAGACCGCCGCGTCCTTGGAGCCCATGCCCCGGCTCTTGCCGAGGGTGACGGTAAGGCCCTGCGCGGCCAGGCCCGGATCGGCCTGCAGCGTCACGTTCATCTTCTTGTCCACACCCTCGCCCAGCCCGGCGACGAAATCGGCAGCGGTACCACTGATGGCACTACCGGCCTTCTGCGACACGGAGGTGTCGTCCTTGCAGGCAACCAGACCCAGGGCCAGCGCCATCACCACGATCGACTTGTTCATGCACATTCCTTTGATTGATTCCGCGGGTTGTTCAAGCGTTCGATACAGCGCGCGCTCAGCGGAACGGCATGCCACGGCCGCCCATGGCGCCCATCATGCCCTTCATGCTGCGCATCATGCCCTTCATGCCGCCACCGGCCATCTTGCTCATCATCTTTTCCATCTGCATGTACTGCTTCATGAGCTTGTTGACGTCGGCCGGCTGGGTGCCCGAGCCGCGCGCGATGCGGGCACGACGCGAGCCGTTGAGCAGGTTCGGGTTGCGCCGTTCCTTCTTGGTCATCGAGCTGATGATGGCGATCATGCGCGGCACTTCCTTGCCCTGGCTGACCTGCTGCTTGAGGTGTTCGGGAATCTGGCCCAGGCCCGGCAGCTTGTCCATCAGGCCTCCGATGCCGCCCATGTTCTGCATCTGCTCGAGCTGGTCGCGCATGTCGTTCAGATCGAACTTCTTGCCCTTGGCGACCTTCTCGGCCAGCTTCTGCGCCTTGTCCTTGTCGACCTGCTGCTCGACCTGCTCGACCAGCGACAGCACGTCGCCCATGTCGAGGATGCGGCTGGCGATGCGGTCCGGGTGGAAGACATCCAGGCCTTCCGGCTTTTCGCTGACACCGACGAACTTGATCGGCTTGCCGGTGATGTAGCGCACGCTCAGCGCGGCGCCGCCACGGGCGTCACCGTCGGTCTTGGTCAGCACCACGCCGGTCAGCGGCAGCGCATCACCGAAGGCCTTGGCGGTATTGGCCGCGTCCTGGCCGGTCATGGCATCGACCACGAACAGGGTTTCAGCCGGGTTGACCGCGGCGTGCAGGGCCTTGATCTCGGCCATCATCGCTTCGTCGATGGCGAGGCGGCCGGCGGTATCGACCAGCAGCACGTCGACGAACGACCTGCGTGCATCGTCGATCGCGGCGCGGACGATGGCCTCCGGCTTCTGCTCGGCGCTGGACGGGAAGAACAGCACGCCCACCTGCTCGGCCAGCGTCTTCAGCTGCTCGATCGCCGCCGGACGGTAGACGTCGGCCGAGACCACCATCACCTTCTTCTTGCGCTTTTCCTTCAGGTGCTTGGCCAGCTTGCCGACCGTAGTGGTCTTGCCGGCGCCCTGCAGGCCCGCCATCAGGATGATGGCCGGAGCGGGAACGTTGAGGTTCAGGTCGCTGGCTTCGGCGCCCATCACCGCGGTCAGCTCGTCGCGCACAACCTTGATCAGGGCCTGGCCCGGGGTCAGCGACTTCAGCACTTCCTGGCCGACCGCACGCACCTTGATGCGCTCGATCAGGGCCTGCACCACCGGCAGCGCGACGTCGGCTTCGAGCAGCGCGATGCGGACCTCGCGGGTCGCCTCGCGGATGTTCTCTTCGGTCAGGCGGCCACGGCCGCGCAGGCGCTCGATGGTGCCGGAAAGGCGCTGGGTCAGGGACTCGAACATGCGGCGCAACCTGTCTGAAAGCGGGGGACAATAAGGCCCACAGTATAACGGGTCCACCGCGCTCCCCGGACTGCGACGCCAGGCCCGTCGCCAGCACCCCGGGGGTATGCGAAACTTCAACGATGACAATCGTTCTCATCGCCGTCCTGCTCTACCTGGCCGCCAGCGCCCTGCTGGTGCGCGCCCTTGGTCGCGACGACGGGGTGACCTCGCCGGCCTGGCTGTGGCCTGCACTGCCGGCGATGCTGCTGCATGGCGGCTACCACGTGCTGGTGGCGATGCGCACGACCGGCGGACCGGACATGCACTTCTTCGCCGCGCTGTCGCTGGTAGGCCTGGGCATGGCCTGGCTGACCTCGCTGGTGGGCGCACGCGGGCGCATGTCCACGTTGGGCGTGGTGGTGTTCCCGCTGGCCGCGCTGCTGCTGCTGGTCTACCACGGCTACGGCCACGAACCGAGCAAGCTGCTGGGGTGGCGCCTGGCCAGCCACGCCTGGTTGGCGCTGCTGGCCTACGCCACATTGAGCATCGCTGCGCTGCTGGCGATCATGCTGTGGCTGCAGGAACGGGCGCTGCGCCGCCGTGAATTCCGTCCGTGGCTGCGTGCGCTGCCGCCGATGGCCGACCTTGAATCGCTGCTGTTCCGGGTGATCACCGTCGGCTTCGCCCTGCTGACCCTGACCCTGGTCACCGGCGTGCTGTTCGTCGACGACCTCCTGGCGCAGAAGCTGGTGCACAAGACGGTGCTGAGCGTGCTGTCGTGGATCGTGTTCGGCGTGCTGCTGATCGGCCGCCGTCGCTATGGCTGGCGCGGCACGAAGGCGGTGCACTGGACGTTGACGGCGATGTTGTTGCTGCTGCTGGCGTTCTTCGGCAGCCAGTTCGTGATCGAGCTGGTATTCGGGCATTCGCGATAGAGGCGTGCCGACCAACGGTCGGCAATCGGAGCACAGTAGATCCACGCCATGCGTGGATGCCCCAGATGCTCAGGGCACCGGCTGGGCCAGGATCTTGCGCACCGAGCGGCCGCTGTTGGTGAGGATGTCATCGACCTGCCAGCAGCCCTCGCCCTTGCGCACCATCGGCAACCGCGTCACGTAGGCCTTGTTCCATACCGCATATCGCATCTCGACCTGGCCGGACGTGGCTGAAGCCTGCTTCCAGCTGTAGCGCACGGGTCCGTCGATATCCCCGTCCTGCGCGTCCAGCCACGGATCGGAATCGATCATGCAGATGCCCTCTTCGCGCACCTGGCAGGCACGTTCGCCGTGCAGCGCCTTGGCAAACGCCACGCTGACCAGTGCCTGTGGCGGCTGCAGCAGGTCGCCCTTGCCGGTGGTCGCTTCGAAGAAGGCCCGTGCTACGTCGGCCGGTTGCTGGCAGGCAGGCGCAGCCTGCGCGGTGGAGGTCAACAGCAGGCTGACGATCACCAACATCCCTGTCTTTCGCATATCCAGTTCCTTGATGGTGGAGGGACGCCGGGCATGGCCCGGCGCTACCGGCAACACGTATGGGTAGCGCCGGGCCATGCCCGGCGAGCCCGCAGCGCGGCAGAGATTACAGCCCGTACCGCTCGATCGCGTCCAGGTGCGGCTGGCGATCCTGGTCGCAGGCCTCGGCCAGGCGCAGCCAGCAGTGCGGGTGCGCCCAATCCGCCGTAGCCTGCTGCAGGAAGCGATGCAGCGCCAGCGGCGCGTGGTCCTGCGGCTGGGCGACGGTGAACAACAGACCCGGCAGCGTGCCGTCTTCCGCGTCCGGATCGGTCACGGTGTAGTCCGCACGGCTGTGCGACCACACCTGCCAGCCCTGTGCCTCGGCGGCTTCCACGAAGGCGTTCCACGCCTGCTCGCCCGGGTGCGCGCCATCGACCAGCCAGCTGCGCGCGAAACCACCCCGCTCCAGCACGTGCACCTGCGCATAGGTCGGAATGAAGTGCTCGCGCTCCGCTTCGTCCTCTGGTGCCGGGTGCACCAGGCCGGCGTCGAACACCACCCAGTCACCCACCTGCTGCGCACGGTTGGCTGGGGCGTTCTCGACGATGCGCGCGGTCACCGGGCCGCTGCGGCGGGCGTAGTACTCCATCGGCTCGCCGCCTTCTTCGCTGCGGATGATCACCCAGCCCCACGGCTCTTCGACCACGCCCTGCTGGCTGGACAGTTCCATGCCGATCGCTGCTGCCGAGCGGCGCACCGCATCCCAGTCGCGCGCCGCGCTGGCCGCACTCATGTGGTCCCAGTGAGCGGCGTTGGGCTCTTCCAGCAGTTCCACCAGCTGCGCATAGCAGGCCTGCGCCTCGCTGAAGCGGCCGGTCTCCATGTACATGCGGGCAAGCGTCCCGCGTGCGCCGTTCGAGCCCGGCGACAACGCCAGCAACGCCTGCGCGGCCTGTTCCAGTGCCGGCCAGTCGGACGCGCGCCGTGCGCGCTGCACCTCGCACCAGTGCGCGAACACCGGCACGCTGTCGCGGTAGGTCGCGGCCAGCCTGCGCAGGCCGTCATCGTCGCCCTGCTCGGCCAGCCAACGCATCAGCGTGTAAGCCGCTGCACCATCTTCCTGCGCGTGGCCGCGCACGAACTCCCACAGCAGTGCCTGCGCTTCGGTCTTCGCGCCACAGGCATGCAGCGCCGAAGCGGCCACCTCTGCCAGCGCGCCGTCGTCCGGCCGCTCGGCGTGCGCCTGCAGCAGCCACTGCGCTTCACGCTCGGGATCGCGTGACTGGGTCT
>NZ_QAIJ01000097.1:5467-8858 GCF_003060985.1 Stenotrophomonas sp. HMWF023 | reverse complement strand
CCCTGCGCTTGCAGCCACGCCAGCAGTTCATCGGCAGGCACCGGCAGCGGTGCCATTTCCGGCAGCGCCTCGATCCGTGCCGCCAAGCCAGCCACCAGCGCGGCAGCGCCACGGTCCTGCCGCAGCTGCGCCAGATGGGTGCGGGCCAGGCCCAGCTGGCGCTGCGCCACCCAGCGCGCACCGCGCTGCAGCGCCAGTTCCAGGCTCAGTGCAGCGATCTCGATCACCAGGCGATGCGCGCCAACAGTGGCGAAGTGCTCGATGATGGTGTTGAAGCGCGTGCCCAGATCCCAGGTGTTGCGTTCGCCATCACGACTGCACAGCGTCGAAGCGGTATTCGCCCACAGCCGCCAGTGGTTCGGCGTCAGCTCGCTCCAGGGCACCAGCTGCTGCAGCGCTTCTTCATCACGCCCCAACTGGGCCAGCGCCCAGGCCTTGGACAGCCGGCGCGGCACCGTACAGTTGGCCGGCTCGTATTCGCCTGCGGCGGCTACTTCGACCTCGCGCTGCTCGATCAGTGCCAGTGCCTCCGCCGCGCGGCCGCTGGCCAGCAGGATCTTGATCTGCATTTCCGGGAAGCTGTCGAACACTTCCTTGCCGCGCGCCTGGATCGCCGCCGCCTGCACCTGCAGGTAGTCCAAGGCGTCCTGGCCGCGGCCGTCGTCCAGCAGCGCGTCCGCCTTCTCGCAGCTCAGGCACTGGAAGCAGGCCCAGCTCGGGTCGATGCGGCCCAGCGTCTCGTCGCAGACCTCGATGCGCTCGGGCACCCAGCCCGGACCATCGATGTTGCCGTAGCAGGCGGCAAGATCCTGGGTGATGCAGATCGACTGCGGGCAGTCCAGGGTATCGGCACGGTGTGCGCGCTCGAACAGCGCTACCGACTCGCCCAGCGCGCTTTCACCTTCGACGCGGTTGCCGACGCGGTTGCGCAGCGCCCAATGGCCGACGTAGACGTCGACCCAGGGGTTGTCCAGCGCCTTGCCCAGCGCGCGCGCTTCGGGCAGCAGTGCATCGACGCGGTCGACCTGCAGTTCACTGACTTCATCGGCAAGGCGGGTCAGCAGGTGGGCGTTCTGTGCCTGCCCGGCCTGGCGCAGGTCTTCCTGCAGTTTTTCGACCCAGTTCCAGATATCCATGGGGGAAATGCTCCTGTCTAGCGAAGGCTGGATGAGAGGGGGCGGTGCTCAGCGCAGCATCTGCTGCAGGGCACCGGCAATATCAGTGAATGCACCATTGAGATCGGGGCCCGGCGTCGCCGTACTCCGCTGCAACGGCCGGCCCTGCGCGGACACGATGATCTTCAACGAGCGCAGCAGGCGCGCGGCCGACGCGGCCTGTGGGTGGCCATCGCGCTGGGCCTGCAGCAAGGCCTGCACCGCTGGATTGTCCAGGTTGAGGTAAAGCCGCGAGGGCGCACGCGCCTCGATGCGCGCGGTGAACTGGCGCGCCAGCCGCAATGCGGCCATCGATACGCGTTTGTCGTTCTCGTCGTCTTCCAGGCGCTGCTTCAGTTCGGCTTCGCGGTCAGGTACCACCACCACCGGCAGCGCCTCCGGGCTGAACCGCGCCGGCAGCAGCTGTTCGCCGTCGCCCAGGTGTTCGCGAAGCCAGGCCAACTGCGTATCGTCAAGGCTGTCATCGGTGCGGAACAGTGCGCGATTGCCCTGCTCGGTACCGAGTTCGACCAGCCGCAGGCCCTTGGCCTGGGCCCAGCGGCGCAGGAACGGCACCACGGCATAGCGATGGCCATGCGCGACCGGCACGCCCATCGCACGGAACAGCATTTCCTCGAAGCCGCCACCGTTGTCGAGGATCACATGCACCGCGCCGCGCGCCGGCAACGCGCTGGCCGGCAGGTCACCCTGCGAGGTCGGCACGCGCACGTGTTCCAGCAGCAGGTCGAACAGGCGCTCATCGCACAGCGCCGCGCCCAGCAGGGCTTCGTTGTGGCGGCTGAGCACGCGTCGCCAGGCTTCGGGCTGCTGCCGCGCGACGTCGGCCAGGCCATCGATCAGCGCTTCCAGCAGGGCGTGCTGTACGGCGCGATAGTGGTCATCGCGCTGCAGGTCCTCGCGGCTGGCGGTCGGGGTCAGCTTCGACGACTCGATCACCCCGCCGATGAAGCCGGCCCACGGCGGCAGCAGGTCGCGCGCGTCGTCGTCCAGCAGCATGCCGCGCACGAACACCGACAGGTTGCGGTTGTCGCTGGTGCCATAGGTGGCACCGTCCTGCACCCAGAGCATGCCGACGGCACCGCTGCTGCCATCGGACTGCAGCGGCATCGTCACGATGGGCTCGAAATCGTGTTCGAAGCGGGCAGCGAACTGCTGCGCCTGGCGGCGTGCCTGCACCGGATGCAGCACGACGTCACCCTGCCCGCGCCACGGCGGCGGTTCGGGATTGATCGCGGCGGTCGCCGCACCGATGAAGATCGGCTCGGACAGCAGCGCGCAGTAGCGGCCCAGCACCTCATGCAGGCGCGCTTCGTTGGCCAGCGGCAGGAAGTCCGGATGCAGCTCCAGCTCGACCTCGGTGCCGATCGCGCGTGCCGGCACTTCGCTGACGGTGTACTGCTCGGCATTGCTGGACACGTACAGGTGGCCCAGCCCTGGTGACTGGTAGGAGGTGGTACGCACGCTGACACGGCGCGCCAGCACGAAGGCCGACAGGAAGCCCAGGCCGAACATGCCGATCAGGCCTTCATTGTCCTCGCCGTCCTGGCGCAGGCCCCGGGTGTAACCGACACCGACCGTGGCCAGGTAATCGTGGATTTCCTGCCGGGTCAGGCCGGCACCGGTGTCGGTGATGCGCAGCACGCCGGCGGCGACATCGACCTGCACGTCGATGCGCGACACACTCTGGATGCCGGGCTGCTCGATACGGCGACGGATGATCGAATCGTGCGCGTTCTGCACCAGCTCACGCAGCGCCACCATCGGGGTGGAATACAGGTGCTTGCCCAGCACCGTCATCAGTCCATTGAGATCGACCCCGGCGCGGCGGATTTCGGCGGCGGGGGTGCTGAACATCGGGTCCTGCATGTAATCGATTACTCCTTGCCACGGAAAGGCGCCAGGGGGCGCCTTCGTCGAGCCGGGAAAACTAGCACAGGCAGGCTGACCGTTGCCGCATGTGACGTTTGTAGAGCCGAGCCCACGCTCGGCTGCCCTTTGCCGGAAAAGCAGCCGAGCATGGGCTCGGCTCTACAGTATCGGCATCACGCCGCGTCGATGGCCTCGGACAGGCGTTCGACCGCGATCACTTCCATCCCCTTCACCGAGCCGCCCTTGGGCGCATTGGCCTTGGGCACGATGGCGCGCTTGAAGCCGTGGGTCGCGGCTTCGCGCAGGCGATCCTCGCCGTTGGGTACCGGCCGGATTTCACCGGACAG
>NZ_QAIJ01000097.1:0-5457 GCF_003060985.1 Stenotrophomonas sp. HMWF023 | reverse complement strand
CCATTACGCCGCCATGCCGATGCAGCACCGCCAGCAGCATGGCCAGGCGGTTCTGCTCCAGGCCCACCGCCACGCGGCGCGGATTGGACAGCGGCGAGGCGTCGACCAGCGCCTGCACTTCCACCAGCAGCGGCCGGGTACCCTCGCGGGTGACCATCACGCAGCTGCCCGGCTGGTGCGTGCTGGCACCGGAGAGGAAGATCGCCGACGGATTGGAGACTTCCTTCAGGCCCTTGTCGCCCATCGCGAACACGCCCAGCTCGTTGACCGCACCGAAGCGGTTCTTGAACGCGCGCAGCAGGCGGAAGCGGCTGCCGCTCTCGCCTTCGAAATACAGCACGGCATCGACCATGTGTTCCAGCACGCGCGGGCCAGCGATGCCGCCTTCCTTGGTCACATGGCCGACCAGGAACACCGCGGTTCCGGTTTCCTTGGCGAAGCGCACCAGCCGCGCAGCGCTCTCGCGCACCTGGCTGACCGAACCGGGCGCAGCGGTCAGCGTCTCGGTCCAGAGCGTTTGCACCGAATCGGCCACGATCAGCCGCGGCCCGCTCTTGCTGGCGTGCTGCAGGATGGATTCGACACCGGTCTCGGCCAACGCGTTGACGCCCTCCAGCGGCAGCTCCAGCCGGTGCGCACGACCGGCAACCTGGGCCAGTGATTCTTCACCGGTGACGTAGAGCACCGGCAGCACCGCGGCCATCTTGGCCACGGCCTGCAGCAGCAGGGTGGACTTGCCGATGCCCGGGTCGCCACCGACCAGCACCACCGCGCCTTCGACCAGGCCGCCACCGAGCACGCGGTCGAATTCACCGATGCCGGTGCTGACCCGGTTGTGCTCGGTCTGCGCCACGTCCTTCAGTGCGGTGATCTTCGGCGGGTCGATCTTGCCGGCCCAGCCGGCACGGCGCGAGGCGGGCGCCTTGGCCGCCGCAGCACTCTCAAGGACGATTTCCGACAGCGCGTTCCAGGCATTGCACTCGGTGCACTGGCCCTGCCACTTGCTGTATTCGGCGCCGCATTCATTGCAGACATACGCGGTGCGGGCTTTGGCCATCGGGAATTTCCTGCAGGGGCAACGAGCGTGGCAGGATAGCCGAGCCGGGTCGCAGCTGCTGCGACCACTCAAGTCCCACCCGCCGGTGCCGATAGCGGTGGCGGGCGTGCGCCTTGCGGGCGCCCCTCCCTTTTCCTCTGGATTCAACATGACTGGTAGTTACAGTCAGGGCCTGGTCGCCATCTCGCTGCTGGTGGCGATCCTGGCGTCGTATACCGCGCTCGACATGGCCGGCCGCCTGGCCACGGCCGAGGGCCGGGTCGCCCGCTGGTGGCTGGCCGGCGGTGCCGCCGCGATGGGCCTGGGCATCTGGTCGATGCACTTCATCGCGATGCTGGCGTTCGAGCTGCCGATTCCAGTCGGATACGACCTGGCGATCACCCTGTATTCGCTGGCCGTGTCGATCGGCGCGTCGGCCTATGCGCTGTGGCTGGTGTCACGACCCAGACTGCCGCTGCAGCGGCTGGCCGCCGGTGCGGTGCTGATGGGACTGGGTATCGCGGCCATGCACTACCTGGGCATGGCCGCGATGCGGATGCAACCCGGCATCGACTACCACCCCGGCTGGTTTGCCGCGTCGATCGCGGTGGCCATCGGCGCCGCCGGTGCAGCGCTGTGGATCGCCTTCCGGCTGCGCGTAGAGCAACGCAACACGGTGCGCCTGCGGCTACTGGCGTCGCTGGTGATGGGCCTGGCCATCGTCGGCATGCATTACACCGGCATGGCCGCCGCCCGTTTCCCGGCAGGCAGCGTCTGCGGCGCGGTCGGCAGCGGCGGCATCGATCCCCGCTGGCTGGCAGTGCTGGTGATCGTGACCACCCTGGCCACGCTGGGCATCGCCCTGGTTGCCTCGCTGTTCGACCGCCAGATGCGCGTGCGCACCGGTCTTCTGGCCGATTCCCTGGCGCACGCCAATGACAAGCTGATCCAGGCGGCACTGCACGATCCGCTGACCCAGCTGCCCAACCGCATGCTGCTGCAGGATCGGATCGAGCAGGCCATCGAGAAGGCGCAACGCCGCCAGCAGTCGGTGGCGGTGATGTTCTGCGACCTGGATGGTTTCAAGGCCGTCAACGATGCCTATGGCCACCAGCTGGGTGATCGCCTGCTGGTCGCGGTGGCCCAGCGCGTGGGGGCGCAGCTGCGGCCGCAGGACACCCTCGCCCGCCTCGGCGGCGACGAGTTCGTGATCGTGCTGGCCATCGATGCGCCTGACGATGCGGCGGTGGTCGCCGAGCGGGTGATCGCAGCGGCCAGCGAACCCTTCGTGCTGGATGCGGCGGAACTGCAGGTCACCGCCAGCCTGGGCATTGCCCTGTATCCGGACGATGCCAGCGACGAACGCGAGTTGATGGCACATGCCGATGCGGCGATGTACCACACCAAGGAAACCGGTCGGAACGGCTATACCTTCTTCATTCCCTCGATGCAGCTCAGTGCCAACCGCCAGCTGCGCCTGCTGCAGGACCTGCGCAAGGCGATCTCGCGCAACGAACTGCTGCTGCACTACCAGCCGAAATTCCCGGCGGCCGATGCGCCCGCCACCGGCGCCGAGGCGCTGCTGCGCTGGCAGCATCCGGAGCTGGGCCTGCTGGCTCCGGACGTGTTCATTCCCATCGCCGAGCGCAGCGGCCTGATCCTGCCGATCGGCGACTGGGTGCTGGACCAGGCCTGCGCGCAGCTGCGGGCCTGGCATGACGGCGGACACAGCGAATGGACGATGGCGGTGAACCTGTCGCCGCTGCAGTTCGCCTCGCCGGCCCTGCTGGACAGCGTGCGGTCGGTGCTGGAACGGCATCGCATCGACCCGGCGCGGCTGACCCTGGAGATCACTGAAACCACGGCGATGAAGGATGTCGAGGCCAGCCTGGCGATCCTCAACGATCTGACCGCGATGGGCGTGCACATCGCCATTGACGACTTCGGCACCGGCTATTCCAGCCTGCTGTACCTAAAGCGCATGCCGGCCACCGAGCTGAAGATCGACCGGGCGTTCGTGCATGACCTCGAACGCAATGACGAGGATGCGGCCATCGTGTCCTCGATCATCGCACTGGGCCGCACCCTGCAGCTGCAGGTGGTGGCCGAGGGCGTGGAGACCCAGGCGCAGCGGGATTACCTGAGTGAGCTGGGCTGCGACCAGCTGCAGGGCTATCACCTTGGACGGCCGATGGACGCCGAGGAGTTCCTGCGCAAGGTGGGTTGAGAGGCAACCGCATCCACGCATGGCGTGGATCTACTGGCTGCCGGCCAGCGGCCGGCACTACCGGACAACGGAAAAACAAAAAGGCCGCCCGGAGGCGGCCTTTCTGCGTGGCAACGTCGCGAAGACGTCAGTGCATCATGTGCACGTTCATGTTGTGCATCACCCACAGGGTGCCGACCACGATGATGCCGATCACCACCACGGTGAAGGCCGCAGCGTTGACGTTCCAGCGGCTCTCCGACGAGCGGTCCAGGTGCAGGAAGAACACCAGGTGGACCAGCATCTGCAGCACCGCGGTGATGGCGATCACCACACCGTTGACGGTGCGCGAGAAATCACCCGACATCACCATGTAGAACGGGATGACGGTCAGCACCACCGCCAGCACGAAGCCGATCAGGTACGACTTCACGGTGCCGTGGCTTTCGCCACCGGCGGCGTGGTCGTGTGCATGGTTGTCATGTGCCATTACAGCGCTCCATTGAGGTAGACGACGGAGAACACGCCGATCCAGATCAGGTCCAGGAAGTGCCAGAACAGGCTCAGGCACGCCATGCGGGTCTTGTTGGTCGGGGTCAGGCCGTACTTCTTCAGCTGCACGAACATCACCAGCAGCCACAGCAGGCCGGCGCTGACGTGCAGGCCGTGGGTGCCGACCAGGGCGAAGAACGCCGACAGGAAGGCACTGCGGTCCGGACCGTAACCCTGATGGATCAGGTGCTGGAACTCATAGACTTCCATGCACATGAAGCCGAAGCCCAGCAGCCAGGTGATGCCCAGCCACAGGAACATCTGACCGACCTGCTTGCGGTGCATGGCGATCATGCCCAGGCCGAAGGTCAGCGACGAGGTCAGCAGCAGCGCGGTTTCCCACGCCACGAACGGCAGCTCGAACAGGTCCTTCGCGCCGGGGCCACCATCGGTGCCGCCGGCCAGCACCACGTAGGTGGCAAACAGCGAGGCGAAGATGAGGCAGTCGCTCATCAGGTACACCCAGAAACCGAAGACGGTGTTGCCGCCGGTATCGTGGTGCTCGTGGTCGTCATGGCCATGGGCCGCCGCGTGTGCGGCGTGCCCGTGGTTCACGGTCGAGGTATTGGTGCTCATGCCTTCAGCTCCGACTTCACCAGGCCCTGGGCTTCCAGGTGCTTGCGGTGTTCGTTCTCGATGCGTTCCACCTCGGCAGCCGGGACCCAGTAGTCCACGTCCTGGTCGAAGGTGCGGTAGATGAACGTGGCGATCATGCCGACGAAGCCGATGATGGCCAGCCACCAGATGTGCCAGATCATCGCAAAGCCGAACACCATGCTGAAGGCGCCGATGACAACGCCGGTGCCGGTGTTGCGCGGCATATGGATGTCGGTGTACTTGGCCGGCTTCGGCCAGGCTTCACCACGCTGCTTGCGCTCCCAGAAATCGTCCAGCTCGGTGACTTCCGGCAAGGTGCCGAAGTTGTAGAAGGCCGGCGGCGAAGAGGTTTCCCACTCCAGCGTACGGGCATCCCACGGGTCGCCGGTCAGGTCGGCAGTCTTCTTGCGGTCGCGGATCGACACGGCCACCTGGATGATCTGGCACAGGATGCCGGCACCCACGATGAAGGCGCCAACCGCGGCCACCAGCAGGAACGGCTCGTAGGCCGGGTTGACGGTGCTCTGCAGACGACGGGTCATGCCCATGAAGCCCAGCACGTACATCGGCATGAAGGTCACATAGAAGCCGATGAACCAGCACCAGAACGCGCACTTGCCCCAGAACTCGTTGAGGCGGAAGCCGAACATCTTCGGCCACCAGTAGGTGATGCCGGCGAACATGCCGAACACCACGCCGCCGATGATGACGTTGTGGAAGTGGGCGATCAGGAACAGGCTGTTGTGCAGCACGAAGTCGATGGCCGGGATCGCCAGCATCACGCCGGTCATGCCGCCGATGGTGAAGGTGACCATGAAGCCGATGGTCCACAGCACGGGCGTGGTGAACTGCACGCGACCGCGGAACATGGTGAACAGCCAGTTGAAGATCTTCACGCCGGTGGGGATGGAGATGATCATCGTCGTGATGCCGAAGAAGGCATTGACGTTGGCACCCGAGCCCATGGTGAAGAAGTGGTGCAGCCACACGATGAACGACAGCACGCCGATGCAGGCGGTGGCGTAGACCATGCCCTTGTAACCGAACAGGGCCTTGCGCGAGAAGG
>NZ_QAIJ01000096.1:0-12240 GCF_003060985.1 Stenotrophomonas sp. HMWF023 | reverse complement strand
GCCTGGGCCTGCATCTGGTCAAGGAAATCGTGCAGCACCACGGCGGCACGGTGAGCGTGGGCGAGGCCGTTGGGGGCGGCGCCAGTTTCCGGGTCAACTTCCACCGCGGCAGCGTGCGTCGTTAGTGGGGCGCTGACAGCACCACACGGCGTTGCCTGATGGTTGCGTGAGGCTATGCCTCGGCACGCTGTGTCGATGGCTGCCGATCGGACCTTGTCACCGTTGCTGGGCCCCGCGTGCGCAGCCGCTCTGGTCACCGGCGCGTTGGCCTGCGTGCTGTTGCCTGTGTTGCCACCGCTATGGGCTTCTGTTCCGGTGGCCGCCGTGGCGGCGTTGGGCTGGGTGCTGCGCTGGCGCGGACGTGCCGCGGCCGCGCTGCTGTTCGGCCTGGCCTGGACGTGCTGCCATGGGTATTGGGCGCTGCAGGCGCAGCTTCCGGCCGGTGCTGCTGCGCGGGATGTGCTCGTCCGGGGGCAGGTTGTCGACCTGCCGAAGCAAGCGCCTGGATACACCCGGTTCGAGTTCCGTGTCGATGCGTCCGATGCGATGCCGACGCTGCGTGGCAAGCGGCTGCAGGTGCTCTGGCACGCACCCCGCCGCGGGCCGGTCGACGCCGGGACTGATCAGAGACATCGCCTGCACGCTGGGGCGGACTGGCAGTTGTCGCTGCGCGTGCGGCCGCCACGCTCGCGCATCAACCCGGGGGGCTTCGATGGCGAGCGGCATGCGCTGCTGAACGGGCTGGCTGGGAACGGCAGCGTGCGTGATGCGAGCGCCACCCGGCAGCTGCGCCCCGCGCATGGCCTGCCCGCCTGGCGCGAGCGCACCAGTGCGGCCATCGCCAGGCAGATCGCACACCGGTCGGCGCGGTTCATCCAGGCCCTGGCACTGGGTGATACGCGGGGTCTGTCCGATGTCGACTGGGCGCAGCTGCGCGCGCTGGGCCTCACCCACCTGATCGCCATCTCCGGCTTCCATGTCGGTCTGCTGGCGGGCTTCGCCGCGTTGCTGTGTTCCGCGCTCTGGCGATCCTGGTCTGGGCTTGCCGGGTTCTGGCCACGACCGCAGGCGGCGGCCTGCGCGGCGGCGGTGGCAGCGGCCGGCTATGCCGTTGTTGCAGGCAGCGAGCTGCCGACCGTGCGTACCGCGTTGATGATCGCGGCGGTCGCTCTGGCGCGTGTCGTCCGCCGCCCGGTGACGGTGGCACAGGGCCTGGCGGTGGCCGCGCTGGCGATGCTGCTGCCGGCCCCGCTGTCGGTGCTGTCTGCGGGCTTCTGGCTCAGCTTCGGCGGCGTCCTGTGGTTGTTGTGGTGCCTGCCGCAGGCGCGGCCGAAGGGGTTCGTCGCAATGCTGCGCGGCGCCTTGGCAGGACAGGGGGTCGCCAGCGTCGCACTGTTGCCGCTGGCAGTGGCGCTGTTTGGCGGCACCGCGCGGCTGGGGCCGCTGGTGAATCTGCCGGTCATTCCGCTGTGGAGCCTGCTGGTGGTGCCTCTGGCTCTGCTGGGAACCGCTCTGGAGGCCCTGCGCAGCGGGGCAGGGCAGTGGCCCTGGCGCGCGGCAGCCTGGGTGTTCGATGCCAGTTGGCAGCTGATGCAGCCGTTGGCCGAGCACCCGCAGGCGATGTGGTGGCTGGCGCAGGGGCCCGCCTGGGCGCTGCCGGCGGCGTTGCTGGGGGTGTTCTGGTGGCTGTTGCCACGCGGTGCTGGCGCGGTGCTCGCCGGCTCATTGTTGTGCCTGCCGTTGCTGTGGCCGGCACGCTCGGCGCCGCAGCAGGGCGAGCTGGAGCTGGTGGTGCACGATGTCGGCCAGGGCACTGCGGTGCTGCTGCGGACTGCCCACCACGCACTCTGGTACGACGTCGGCCCTCCGGCAGGCAGCGAGGGCGAGGAGCGGATGCTGCTGCCGACGGTGCGGGCGTTGGGGCAGGTGCCGCCGGCGCGGGTGATGATCAGTCACGATCATCTGGACCACAGCGGCAACCTCGCCGCGTTGCGCCGGCAACTGCCGGGTCTGGACGTGCTGGCGCCACGGGGCAGTGCGATTGCCAGTGCCGGCACCTGCCAAGCTGGGCTGCGCTGGCAATGGGACGGGGTCGATTTCCAGGTGCTGCACCCGCCTGCCGCCTTCCCGGCCGCCGGCAAGGGCGCCGACAACGAAGCCAGTTGCGTGCTGCGGGTTGCCGGCGCACACGGTGTGGTGCTGTTGCCCGGCGACATTGGCCGGCAGGGCGAGCAGGCGCTGCTGCAGGGCGCTGCCGATGCCCTGCGTGCGGACGTGGTGCTGGTGCCTCATCACGGCAGCGGAGGCAGCTCCACTCCGGGCTGGGTGAAGGCGGTGGCGCCGCAGCTGGCGGTGGTCTCGGCCGGGCACCAGAACCGCTTTGGCCACCCGAAGCGCGACGTGGTGCAGCGCTGGCAGGCGGCCGGCGCCGAGGTGCTGTCCACCGCCGAGTCCGGCGCGATCCGCATATGGCTTGGCGCACAAGGCCTGCAGCTGCGTGAACAGCGTATCCACGCAGCCCGGTGGTGGGATGCCGCTGGGCGAGCACGGTCGGCTGCTATCCTATCGCCGATCGAACAAGCGGCCGTTGGGCCGGAGGGTTGAAACGTGTGGGAACTGGTCAAGGCCGGTGGCTGGCCGATGGTGCCGCTGCTGCTGTTGGGCGTACTGGCTTTGGCGATCGTCCTGGAGCGTTTCTGGTCCCTGCGGCGTAACGAGGTGCTGCCGCCTGGCCTGGGCCAGGAAGTGCGCAACTGGGCTGCGCGCGGCAAGCTCGACCCGGCGCACCTGCAGACCCTGCGGGCCAATTCGCCGTTGGGCGCCCTGCTGGCCGCCGCACTGGAAGCGCGCAACCGGCCGCGCGACCAGATCCGCGAGCGCATCGAAGACACCGGTCGCCACCTGGTGCACCGCATGGAGCGCTTCCTCAACGCGCTGGGCACCATCGCCTCGGCCGGCCCGTTGCTGGGCCTGCTCGGCACCGTGGTCGGCATGATCCAGATGTTCCTGGGCATCCTCGACCACGGCGTGGGGGATGTGAACCAGCTTGCCGGCGGTATCGGCAAGGCGCTGGTGTGCACCGCCACCGGCATGATCGTGGCGATCCCGGCGCTGATGTTCCACCGCTTCTTCAAGGGCCGCATCCACGGCTACGTGGTGGAGATGGAGCAGGAAGCCAGCGCATTGCTGGATACGCTGGATGGTCGCCCCGGGGTGATGACCCCTGCGCCCGCCACGCGTGCGTCCTCTGCCGCCACGGCAAAGGCCTGATCGATGCGTATCGGCAACGACCGGTCCCAGGATGAACCGCATATCGATCTTGTCCCGCTGATCGACGTCATCCTGGTGCTGATCATCTTCTTCGTGGTCACCACCACCTTCGATGCGCGTTCGACCCTGCAGGTGCAGCTGCCGACCGCCAGCCAGCAGCAGACCAACGAACCGCCGCGCTCGCTGAGCGTGCTGATCAACGCGGACGGCCGCTACTTCGTCAACGATCAGGAAGTGCTTCGCAGCGACGTCGAATCGGTCAAGCAGACGATCGCGGCCGTCGCCGGCAGCGACCGCGAGCAGACCGTGCTGCTGCGTGCCGACGCCCGTACTCCCTACCAGGCCGTGGTCACCGCGCAGGATGCGCTGGGCCAGCTCGGCTTCCGTCGTATCGCCATTGCAACAGCGCCAGAGGTGCGTCCATGAGTTCCCATCACGCGCCAGTGTGGCCGATCTACAAACGTCTGCTGGGCTATACCCGCACCTACTGGGTGTTCATGATCGGCGCGGTCATCGCGATGGTGGTCGAAGCCCTGGCCGGCTATCACTTCACCAAGCTGATGGAGCCGCTGGTCAACCGTGGCTTCGTCAACCCTGAGCCGCGCATGGCGGTGATCCTGCCGCTGACCATCCTCGGCCTGTTCCTGATGCGCAGCGTGGCGACCTGGGTCAGCGACTACACGCTGGCCAAGACCGGCCGCAGCGTGGTCCGCGACCTGCGCGAACAGGTGCTGCAGAAGTACCTGCACCTGCCGTCCTCGCACTTCGATGCCGAGGCGACGCCGGTAATGGTCAGCCGCCTGAACTTCGATACCGAACAGGTCACCCAGGCCAGCGCCGACGCGCTCAAGACCGTGGTCGCCGATACCCTGACCATCATCGCCATGCTGGCGGTGATGCTGCAGATGAGCGTCAAGGTGACCCTGGCGATGCTGGTGGTGGTGCCGCTGATCGGCGTGATCGTTTCCTACGTGGGCAAGCGCTACCGGCGTATCAGCCGCGGCATCCAGGACGGCATGGGCACCATGGCGCAGACCGCCGAGCAGTCGCTGGCCGCGCAGCAGGAAGTGAAGGTGCACGGCACCCAGCAGCACGAGATCTCGCGATACTCGCGCCTGGCCAACCGCATGCTGGCGCTGAACATGAAGGTGGAAGTGACCCGCGCGGCCGCCTCCAGCGTCGTCCAGTTCCTGGCGGCGCTGGCGCTGGCGGTGATCGTATGGGTGTCCACCCGCGAAGCGCTGGCCGGCAAGCTCAATGCGGGCCAGTTCATGGGTCTGATGACCTCGATGATGGCCATCATTCCGTCGCTGCGCCGGCTGACCAGCGTGCAGACCTCGATCTCGCGCGGCGTGGCCGCTGCCGAGCGTCTGTTCAGCATCATCGACATGCCGGTCGAGCGCGACGAAGGCAAGCACACGGTGCAGCGCGTACGCGGCGAACTGGCCTTCGAGCACGTCATGCTGCGTTACCGCGAAGACAGCGGCATCGCCCTGGACGACATCAGTTTCGTTGCCAGGCCGGGTACGGTCACCGCCATCGTCGGTCGTTCCGGCAGCGGCAAGACCAGCCTGATCCGGCTGGTGCCACGTTTCTACGAACCCAACGGTGGCCGCATCCTGCTCGACGGCGTCGCTCTGGATGACTACCCGTTGGCCGATCTGCGCAGGCAGGTGGCCATCGTCGGCCAGAAGGTGATGCTGTTTGATGACACCATCGCGGCCAACATCGCCTACGGCATGGATGCAACCGACGAACAGATCCGGGCGGCGGCTGAAGCGGCTAATGCCTGGGAGTTCATCGCACGCATGCCGCAGCAGCTGCAGACAGCGGTAGGTGAGAATGGTGCGCTGCTGTCCGGCGGCCAGCGCCAGCGCCTGGCGATCGCCCGCGCGATCCTGCGCGATGCGCCGATCCTGATCCTGGACGAGGCCACTGCGGCGCTGGACAACGAATCCGAGCGCCTGGTGCAGGATGCGCTGCAGCGCTTGATGCCCGAGCGCACCACGCTGGTGATCGCGCACCGCCTGTCGACCATCGAGCATGCCGACCAGGTGCTGGTGATGGACCATGGCCGCATCGTTGAACGCGGCACCCACCAGGAACTGCTGTCGATGGGTGGCCTGTACCAGCACCTGCACAACATGCAGTTCCGCGATAGGCAGGACTGATGGCGGACAAAGGTACACAGACCCCGCCGTACTGGTATGACGGCAGCCCGGTTCCGTGGCCGATGCGATTGCTGGCACCGCTGTACGCGGGGGTCACCGCGCTGCGCCGGCGCCTGTACCGGCGTGGCTGGCGCAAGCGCCATGCGCTGGCGGTGCCGGTCATCGTGGTCGGCAACATCACCGCCGGCGGCACCGGCAAGACGCCGCTGACCATCGCCCTGGTCGAGCGCCTGCGCGCAGCCGGCTGGAAGCCCGGCGTGGCCAGTCGCGGCTATGGCCGCGAAGAAGCGGACAAGGCACGTTGGGTGGAAGCCGATACACCGACCGCCCTTGGTGGCGACGAACCGGTGCTGATCGCCTGGAAAACCGGCGTGCCGGTACGTGTGGACAGCGATCGCGTGGCGGCGGGCAAGGCGCTGATCGCCGCCGGCTGCGACGTGATCGTCTGCGATGACGGCCTGCAGCACTACCGGCTGGCGCGCGACATCGAGATCGAGGTGGTCGATGCCCAGCGTCGCTATGGCAATGGGCGGATGATTCCGGCCGGCCCGCTGCGCGAGCCGGTCAGCCGCGCCGCCGAATGCGATTTCCGGGTTGTCAACCTGGGCCAGGCGGATGAAGCGACGGCTGCCCAGGCCTGCGGCTTCGGCCAATGGCCGATGGCCCTGCACATCGACAGTGCACAACCGCTGGCTGGCGGACGGGCGCGCCCCCTTGCGTACTTCGCGGGCCAGCGCGTGCATGCCGTGGCCGGCATCGCCCATCCGCAACGCTTCTTCGACATGCTGCGCGCGCGTGCGATCGGCGTGGTGCCGCACGCCTTTCCCGACCATCATGCCTACCAGCCGCAGGATCTGTCCTTTGGCAGCCAGTTGCCGGTGCTGATGACCGAAAAGGATGCCGTGAAGTGCCGCGCGTTCGCCAACGACTGGCAGTACGCCGTGCCGCTGCGTGCTGAGATGCCTGCTGCTTTCTGGATCGCGTTGACCGATCGCCTGGACAAGCTGCGACCGAACTGAGGGGCCGTGCGGCGCTTGCAAACGCATGCCGCCGGCCGCATTCCTGATCTATTGCGCCTGCCGAGTACCCCCGCATGACCGACTTCGTTGTTGCCATCCCGGCCCGCTATGCCGCTTCGCGGCTGCCGGGCAAGCCGCTGCGCCTGCTGGGCGGAGAACCCATGGTGCTGCACGTGGCCCGCCGCGCGCTGCAGGCCGGCGCGAGCGAGGTATGGGTCGCGACCGACGACCAGCGCATCGCCGACGCATTGTCCGGTCTGGGGGAAGTGAAGGTGGCGATGACCGCTGCTTCGCATGCCTCCGGTACCGATCGCCTGGCCGAATGCTCGCGCATTGCTGGCTGGGCTGATGACACCGTGGTGGTCAACCTGCAGGGTGATGAACCGTTCGCACCGGCCGCCGGCATCCGCGCCGTGGCCGCGGCACTGGAGGAGGGGCGCGCGCCGATGTCGACCCTGGCCACGCCGGTCGAGGATGCACACACGTTGTTCGACCCGAACGTGGTCAAGCTGGTGCGCAACGTACGCAACGAGGCCATGTACTTCAGCCGTGCGCCCATCGCCTGGCACCGCGATGGCTTCGCCCGCAGCCGCGAGATCCTGCCCGAGGGCCACCAGTGGCTGCGCCACATCGGCATCTATGGCTACCGTGCCGGCTTCCTGCAGCAGTTCGCCTCGATGCCCGCGGGCACGTTGGAACAGGTGGAATCGCTGGAGCAGTTGCGTGTGCTGGAAGCGGGCTACCCGATCGCCGTGGCGATCTCGCCCGAACCCTTCCCGCCAGGCATCGACACCCCTGAAGACCTGCAGCGCGCCGAAACGCTGCTGCAGGCGATGGCGGCGCGATGAAGCTGCTGGTCGTCTGCCTCGGCAACATCTGCCGCTCGCCGATGGCCGAAGGTGCGCTGCGCGCCCGCCTGGATGCCTCGGCGCTGGCCGGGCGGGTGCAGGTCGATTCGGCCGGTACCGGCGACTGGCATGTGGGCCAGCCCCCCGACCGACGTGCGATTGCGTGCGCGGCCGGCCATGGCGTGGACCTTGGAAGCTTGCGCGCGCGGAAGCTGCAGTCGCAGGACTTCGATGCCTTCGACTGGATCCTGTGCGCCGATGAGGCCAATCTGCGTGATGCCGCGCGCCTTGCTACCGCCACCCAGCGCGAGCGCCTGGCGCTGTACCTGCCGTGGTCAGGCGGGCAGGGCGAGCGCGCGATTCCCGATCCCTATACCGGTGGCAGTGATCATTTCGAACAGGTCTGGTCGCTGGTCGACGCTGCTGCCGAGCGGACCGTGGCACGCCTGTTGCATCACGCCGACTCCGGCATAATCGGGCCATGAACATCCAGCCCGTCCCGGACCTGCCCGAGTTCGCCGCCTGGCTCAATGCCGCGCCCTGCACCCTGACGGAACTGCGTGGCCGGCCGGTCGCGCTGTTGTTCGTCAACGCGGCTTCCGCGTGGAGCGCGCAACGGCTGGCCGAATTCAGCCAGTGGCTGTCACGCCACCCCGGCAAGCTGCAACCTCTGGTGCTGCAGGTACCGCGCTTCGATTTCGAGCGTGATGCCACTGCTGTGTTGAAACTGTTGCGCCGGCAGGGCCTGACCATGCCGGTGCTGCTCGATGCCGATTGGGATGGCTGGCGCCGCTTCGGCGTCACCGCCTGGCCGACCATGGTGCTGCTGGACGCGCAGGGCCGCGAACAGCAGCGGCTGATCGGCCAGGGCGTGCCCGGCGAGTTGGAGCGGGCCTTGAATGCCCTCTGCGAGGGCGCGCCGTCGGCCCCTTCGCGTGGCGGCAGCGAACTGCACCCCGAGCCGCGCCAGGCGCTGCGATTCCCCGTGGGTCTCGCCGTCAACCAGGAACGGCTGTACATCGCCGACAGCGGCCACCACCGCATTCTGGAATGCAGTCATGGCGGCCGCGTGCTGCGTCAGTTCGGCCTGGGCACCGCCGACTTCATGGACGGCAATCTCGCCGAAGCCGCCTTCCATCGGCCGCTGGCGCTGGCGCTGGAGCGTGAGTCGCTGTACGTGGCCGACACCGGCAACCACGCCGTGCGTCGCATCAACCTGCTGACCGGCCTGGTCGATACCCTGTGCGGCAACGGCCGTCCGGGCGCACCCGAAGAAGGGCCGGTGGCGCAGCCGCGGCAGGTGTCGCTGGATCACCCGGTTGGCCTGGCCATCGCCGAAAACCAGCTGCACATCGCCATGGCTGGCGACAACCGCATCTGGAGCTATCACCTCGGCCAGCGCAGCCTGCAATGGCGCGCTGGCAGCGGCGCCATCGATGAGCGCGACGGCAGTGGCCACCTCGCCGCGTTCGCCCAGCCCACCGCCGTGGCCGTGATCCAGCAGGTGCTGTACGTGGCCGATGCGCTGGGCTCTTCGGTCCGTTCGCTGCAGTTGCGCGGCGATCTGGTGCAGACCCTGGTCGGGCAGGGCACCTGGCGCTTCGGTGAAGACGATGGCCCGCGCGCGCAGGCCAGCCTGCAGTTCCCGCAGGCGATCGCATTGAGCCCGGATGCACCGTTGTTGTGGATCGCCGATACCGGCAATGGCCGCTTGCGCACGTTGCGTCTGGGCGGCGGCGAACTGACCACCCAGCCCTTGCCGCGGCGTCTGCACGGCCCGGCCGGTCTGGCCATTGGTGCCGGTGCCGTATGGATCGCCGAGACGGATTCCCACACCGTACTGCGTCTGGACCCTGACAGCGGCGTGCTCAGCGAAGTGCCGATCAGCGAATGACCGTTGTTCCCGTCCCGCCCTTCGATGGCAAGGCATTCGCGGCCCAGCTGAGTACCGCCCCGGGCGTGTACCGCATGTATGCCGCCGACGACACGCTGCTGTACGTCGGCAAGGCCCGCGCGTTGCGCAACCGCGTGGGCAGTTACTTCAACGGCAGTCCGAAGAACGCGCGCATCATGTCGATGCTCTCGCAGATCGTGCGCATGGACGTGACCGTGACGCGCTCGGAAGCCGAAGCGCTGCTGCTGGAAAACCAGCTGATCAAATCACTGTCGCCGCGCTACAACGTGTCCCTGCGCGACGACAAGACCTATCCGCATGTGCTGCTGACCCGCGAGGACTGGCCGCGCATCGCCCTGCATCGTGGCCCGCGCGCCATTCCCGGACGCTATTTCGGGCCGTATCCGGGCGTCACCGCGGTGCGCGAGACGCTGAACCTGATGCACAAGCTGTTCAAGCTGCGCAGCTGCGAAGACAGCGTGTTCCGCAACCGCTCGCGGCCCTGCCTGCAGTATCAGATCGGGCGTTGCAGCGCGCCGTGCGTGGAACTGGTGCCAGCAGCGGACTACGCCGAGTCGGTGCGCCGCGCGGCGATGTTCCTGGAGGGCAAGAGCGATGAGCTGACCCGGGAACTGGGCGAGCAGATGCAGGCCGCCAGCGAGGCACTTGAATTCGAGCAGGCCGCGCGCCTGCGCGATCTGATCACGTCATTGCGCAGCATGCAGACCCGCCAGTACGTGGACGGCCGTGCGGCGGACCTGGATGTGCTGGCGGTGGCCATGCAGGGTTCGCAGGCCTGCGTGATGCTGCTGGCCTTCCGCGACGGCCGCAACCTGGGCACCCGTCCGTTCTTTCCCCGCACCAACGGTGAGGAAAGTCCGGATGAAGTACTGGCGGCCTTTGTTTCGCAGTACTACATCGAATTCGAGCCGCCGCGCGAGATCCTGCTCGACCGCGAAATTCCCGATGCCGACTTGATTGGTTCTGCACTGTCGGCCTCGGCCGAGCGCAAGGTGCAGTTGAAATGGAACGTCCGTGGCGAGCGCGCCGGCTACCTGGAACTGGCCAGCCGCAACGCGCAGTTGACCCTGGCGACCGAGATCAACAGCCGCAGCGCGCAGCACGCGCGCAGCGAAGCACTGCGGGTGATGCTGGGTCTGGCCGAACCGGTGAAGCGGGTGGAGTGCTTCGACATCAGCCACACCATGGGCGAAGCCACCGTGGCCTCCTGTGTGGTGTTCGATGCCGCCGGCCCGGTGCGTGCGCAGTACCGCCGTTTCAACATCAGTGGCATCGAGCCGGGCGATGATTACGCCGCGATGCGCCAGGCCATCGACCGCCGCTTCCGCCGCGCGGTGGAAGAGCAGGGCGTGCTGCCGGACGTGCTGCTGATCGACGGTGGCGCCGGCCAGCTGGCACAGGCGCAGGCAGCGCTGGCCGATCTGGGCGTGGAAGGCGTGCTGCTGGTGGGTGTGGCCAAAGGCGTGGAACGCCGTGCCGGCCACGAAGCCCTGGTGATGCCCGATGGCCGTGAACTGCGCCCGGGTGCAGCCGATCCGGCCCTGCAGTTCATCCAGCAGGTCCGCGATGAAGCACACCGCTTCGCCATCACCGGCCATCGCGGGCGCCGGCAGAAGGCACGGATGACCAGCAAACTGGAAGACATTCCCGGCATCGGGCCGCGCCGGCGCGCCAGCCTGCTGAAGCATTTCGGTGGCCTGGTCGGCCTGAAAGCGGCCGGAGAAGCGGAAATCGCCAAGGTGGAAGGCATCAATGACGCCCTCGCAGCGCGCATCTACGCTAACCTGCACGGGTTGGCCGCGCCGGATCCGGCCGAGTAGAGAGAGAATAGAGCAGCATGAAGTTGACCCTGCCCACCTGGCTGACCCTGTTGCGGATCGTGATGATCCCGGTGCTGGTGCTGGTGTTCTACCTGCCCTACACCTGGACCAACTTCGCATCGGCGGCGATCTTCGGCCTGGCCGCGATCACCGACTGGCTCGATGGCTGGATCGCGCGTCGCTACGGCCTGGAGTCGGCGTTCGGCGCCTTCCTCGACCCCGTCGCGGACAAGCTGATGGTGGCAGTGGCGCTGTTCCTGATCGTGCAGGGTCATCCGACCCCGTGGATGGCGTTCTGGGCGGCGGTGATCGTCGGCCGCGAGATCGCGGTGTCGGCGCTGCGCGAGTGGATGGCCGAACTCGGCCAGCGCGCCAAAGTGCGCGTGGCCATGATCGGCAAGGTCAAGACCACCGCGCAGATGGTCGCGCTGTTGTGCCTGCTGTACTCGGTGGCGCCCAACGTGCCGATCAACGACATCTGGATGGGCCCGCCGGTATTCCATATCGGTGACTGGACCCTGGCCATTGCCGCGGTGCTGACCCTGTGGTCGGGCCTGCAGTACCTGCACGCCGCCTGGCCCAGCCTGCGTGACGACGAGCGCGCTGCGCGCGAGCGTTCGCGGCAGAAGAAGCTGGGCAACTGAGCCCCGGGGTCGGATCCCTTTCCGCAGGGAAGGGCTCTGACACCAGGGACGACGCTATCCATGCATGGCGTGGATCTACTGGGGTATGCCGTCTTCGACATGTACATGCTCCATTGATGCACATGTGAACCCTCCGATGAAGAGGGTTTCGCATTGCTCGGGGCGTTTGGGCTTGAAGGTGCCCAAACGCAGCGCTTGGTCGTACGCGCCTTCATTCAATGGATAGCGGGTCAGTACGCCTGTCAGGGAGTGCTTGGCCGCCCATGTCAGTCCCGACTCCCGGCTGACGAAGACACCTCCGGCGAAGCGCGCGCCTGCGCCGTGGAAGACCCAGATGTCAGGGATTTCGGTGTTGATGCTCATCTCCTTGGTAGATCCACGCCATGCGTGGAATCAGCATTTCAGTGACTTCGTGAGGTCCCGGAAAAAGCGCTTGACGCCATTTCCAGAACAGGTAGAATTTCGCCTCCCAAGCGGGAATAGCTCAGTTGGTAGAGCGCAACCTTGCCAAGGTTGAGGTCGCGAGTTCGAGTCTCGTTTCCCGCTCCAGATT
>NZ_QAIJ01000001.1:0-5004 GCF_003060985.1 Stenotrophomonas sp. HMWF023 | reverse complement strand
CGGCCGATATGCCCAAGGACCCGTTGCTGACCTACAGCCAGGCCAACGTCATCGAGGGCCGCTTCCACTATGCGGGCAGCAGCCGTACGGCGCGGCATACCGTCGCTCTGGTGTCCTGGATCGATCCGGATGACTTCGGTCGGCAGAAGGTTGAAGTGGTGCAGCACCTGCCTGGTGTTGCCCGCTATGGCATCAACCAGACTGAAGTAACGGCGGTGGGTTGCCATTCGCGCTCGCAGGCGCAGCGGGTGGGCAACCATATCCTGCATACCGAGATGCTGGAAACCGAGACGATCAGCTTCTCCGTAGGGCTTGATGCACTGGGCTGCATGCCGGGTGACGTGATCCAAGTGGCCGACCCGAACCGCGCCGGTCGCCGCAACGCAGGGCGTATCCGCAGCGCGGGTGCCCGTACCTTGGTGCTGGACCAGCTGCCAGAGAAGATTGAAGCAGGTGACATCCTGCGCGCCACGCTGCCCAACGGCCATTCCGAAGCGCGCACGGTGCAGTCGGTTGACGGCGATACGGTCATGGTCACTGCACCGTGGTCGGCAGTGCCGGTCGCGCAGTCGGTCTGGGCATTGGAGTCGCCGGAGCTGGCACTGCAGCAGTACCGGGTGCTGTCGATCAGTGAAGGCGAAGAGCTGACCTACCAGATCACCGCGCTCAAGCATGTGCCGGGCAAGTATGCCGCCATCGACGATGGTACGCGCCTGGAGCAACTGCCGATCAGCATCGTGCCACCCAGTGTGCAGCCGCCGCCGAACAACGTGCGGATGGCCTCGCATGTCGTGGTCGATCAGGGTATTGCCACGTCGATGCTTACCATCGAGTGGGATGCGGCAGACAAGGCGATCGCCTATGACGTGGAATGGCGTCGTGGCGATCTCAACTGGGTACGGGCCGGTCGCGTGGGTACGCAGAGCCTGGAAGTGCGCGGCGTGTATGCCGGCCAGTACCTGGCCCGGGTGCGTGCGGTCAATGCGCTGGGTGCGGTGTCGCAGCCGATGGTCAGCGCACTGACGACGATTGAGGGCAAGACCACGCCACCGCCGTCGCTCTCGTCGTTGACCAGCACCAGTCGCCCCTTCGGCATCGCACTGTCCTGGGGCTTCCCCCAAGGCGCAACCGATACCGAGCGTACCGAGCTCTGGTACAGCACCGGTCCCAACCGTGAGAGCGCGATCAAGCTAGGTGACTTCGCCTATCCGCAGGCGCAGCACCAGATGAACGGTCTGGCCGCAGGCGTGCGTTTCTGGTTCTGGGGGCGCCTGGTGGACCGCAGCGGCAACATCGGACCCTGGTATCCACTGGATGTCGGGGTGCTCGGCGAATCGAGCAGCAACCCAGACGACTACGACAGCTACTTCGCTGGCCGCATCAACGAAAGTGCCTTGGGTCAGCAGCTGCAGCACAAGATCGAGCGCGTCACCGAGGTACTGCCGCTGGTATGGGACGCGGCTGCTTCGTACAGTCCGGGCCAGACCGTCATCCATGGCGGCCGGATCTGGAGCTGGCAGGGAGGCGCAGCAGGCAACGAAACGCCTCCCGGTACCCACTGGAAGGATGTGGGTGATGCCATCGCTGACGCTGGCGCCGTTGTTGGTCGTGTCGACCAGCTTGAGATGGACGTCACCGAGGTCGATGGCAAGGTGGCCGCGCAGGGTCAGAAGGTCGACGGATTGTTCGCCCAGGTCAGCGACCACAGCGCGGGCGAGGAGGACTACAACGTCGGTGAGAACGACGTTACTGCCGGCGCCATCACCGTCTACAGCGTAATGGCGGAGAAGGACGCGGCACTGGCCAAGCGGGTGGATACGGTCGAGGCATCCATCGATGGTGTTCCCGGCAAGATCGAGGGTGTCAGTGCCGCGGTCCAGCAGGTCTCGCAGGCCGTGGTCAACCTGGATGGGAAGGTCAGTGCGACCTATACGGTCAAGGCACAGATCACCAGCGCCGGGCAGATCTACATGGCCGGTATGGGCCTGGGCGTGGAGCAGCAGCCTGATGGCAGCTACCAGAGCCAGATCCTGATGCAGGCGGATCGCTTCGCGCTGATCAATGAGAGGAACGGGCAGATCACCACGCCCTTCGTAGTCGAGAACGGGCAGACCTTCATCAGTCAGGCGTTGATCGGCAACGGCAGGATCCAGAACGCGATGATCGGTGACTTCATCCAGTCCAACGCGGTGGGCGCCAAGGGCTTGCCGCGTTGGCGGTTGGACAAGAGCGGCGCGATGACCATGACCGGCCCCGACAACGGGGGCTATCTGACCATCGTCAACAACGTGATCCAGGTGTTTGATGCAGCCGGAACGCTGCGCGTACAAATGGGGGTGTGGTGATGCCTGCAGGAATTCAAGTATTCAATGCCGACGGCAGCCTGGGTTACGACCCGCAGGGACGGTTGTTCCGCGTGCTTGCACGCGTGCAGTACAGCACGGTGGACAGCAGCGCCGCCTTCTCACGGCAACCGGAGGATACCGATCTAACGGCGGTCGCTCGCGGCTGGTATGCCCCGGACTTCACCATCGACATGGCCTCCGGCACCATCAGCTGGCGCCACGT
This sequence comes from Stenotrophomonas sp. HMWF023, assembly GCF_003060985.1. NCBI lineage: Bacteria > Pseudomonadati > Pseudomonadota > Gammaproteobacteria > Lysobacterales > Lysobacteraceae > Stenotrophomonas > Stenotrophomonas sp. HMWF023. The sequence continues at coordinate 2,436 of NZ_QAIJ01000001.1, read as the reverse complement.
CAATGTTCCCCTCAAAGACCGCTATCCCGGCACTGTCGAAATATGGGCGCGCTGACATGACCGCAGGAATCAAGATCCTCAATGACTGGGGCACGGTGCTGATCGACGATGCCTTCCCGACTCTGGCGATGCTCGCTCAAGGCACCGCTACGCTGGACAGTGAAGGCAGTCGCTACATCGGCAACCATGCGGGTTCCGTGGCCGTGCGCTCGACCGCAGTGGTGGGTAGCCAGTACTTCAATGAAATCGATGGCTATCCAACCGGGTTGTATCTGCTGGGTCCACCCGGTGCGGTGGTGCAGTGGTATGTCTACGCGCCGCCACAGGAGCCGCCGAGCAGTTTTGGCCTGATCATCCGTGACAGTGCTGGCCGGCTGATGTTCGACGCGGGCAGGAAGGCCGCGCGGGTGGCTGGCCTGCGCTCGGCATCGACGCGCCCCGGCTGGCAGGGCAGTGCACAGTTCGATCCTGGTCGGGCGTGGGCAGTGATGCCTCTGGTCTCCGCGTTCGATTCGGTGAATACGTTCCGGCGATGGGGCGATCCACAGGAGTACCTGCAATACGAGGACGTGAGTGTTTCCGGAGGGGCTGTGAACGGTGGCAGCATCACCTTCGGGATGACGTCCAAGGCTCGTCGCACCTACGGACCCAACTACGGCCTGCCTCTGCCCACCGGGTTCACCTATACCGCGAACAATGCAGCCCTCGCGGTGCTTGACGTGACCGGCTACTAACGCAGCGGGCGCGCAACATAGGGAGCGAACGGGGCCTGGCTGGCCATTTGAGCCGCCCGGCCCCTTCCCGTAGACTGCGCCCCTCCCACGCTCCCCGACGACGCACTGCAGTGATCACGCCACCCTGAACCTTGCCGCCCTTCGGCAGCCGGCCCATCCGGCTCAGGAACCCGTGTCTTTCCACTGCAGCGCCACGTGGCCTCGCCCGCGCGTGCGCGGAGCTTTTCCATGCAAACGTCCTATCCCCTGCGCCAGCAATGGCTCGGCAACCTCCGTGGTGATCTGCTGTCCGGTGCCGTTGTCGCCCTGGCGCTGATTCCCGAAGCCATCGCGTTCTCGTTGATCGCTGGCGTCGACCCCAAGGTCGGCCTGTATGCCGCGTTCTCCATCGCCGTGATCACCGCCATCGCCGGTGGCCGGCCGGGCATGATTTCCGCTGCCACCGGTGCGATGGCACTGGTGATGGTCGACCTCGTTCGTGATCACGGCCTGCAGTACCTGTTCGCCGCCAGCATCCTGGCCGGCCTGCTGCAGGTAGTGGCCGGCGTGTTCAAACTCGGTTCGTTGATGCGCTTCGTTTCGCGCTCGGTCATCACCGGCTTCGTCAACGCACTGGCCATACTGATCTTCCTGGCGCAGATGCCGGAACTGATCGGCCGCGGCCCCATCGTCTACGTCCTGTGCGCCGCCGCGCTGGCGATCATCTACCTGCTGCCGCGCGTTACCCGCGCTGTGCCTTCGCCGCTGGTGGCCATCGCCGTGTTGACAGCGGTGGTGATGGGGTTCGGCATCGACGTACGCAGTGTCGGCGACATGGGCCGGCTGCCCGACAGCCTGCCGCACTTCTTCATCCCCGACGTGCCGATGACGTGGGACACCCTGCGCATCCTGCTGCCGGTGTCGGCGACGCTGGCGGTGGTCGGGCTGCTCGAATCGATGATGACCCTGCAGATCGTCGAGGACATCACCGAGACGCCCAGCGAGCGCAATCGCGAATGCGTCGGCCAGGGCCTTGCCAACACGGTCACCGGTTTCCTCGGTGGCATGGCCGGCTGCGCGATGATCGGCCAGTCGGTCATCAACGTGACCTCCGGCGGTCGAGGCCGGCTGTCCTGCCTGGTGGCCGGTGTACTGCTGCTGGTGCTGGTGGTGTACGGCAGCGATCTGGTGCAGCAGATTCCGATGGCGGCGTTGGTGGCGGTGATGATCATGGTCAGCATCGGTACCTTCAGCTGGCGCTCGCTGCGCGACCTGCGCACGCATCCGCGCAGTTCGTCGGCGGTGATGCTGCTGACCGTGGTGGTCACCGTGGCCACCCACGACCTGGCCAAGGGCGTGCTCAGCGGCGTGCTGTTGTCTGCCCTGTTCTTCGCCCGCAAGGTGGGGCGCATGCTCGACGTGCAGCGCGAAGACCTTGCGGACATGCAGGTCTACCGTGTGCGCGGCCAGGTGTTCTTCGCCTCGGCCGGACAGCTGGGTGCGGCCTTCGATTACCAGCATGTGTCGCCGAAGGTGCAGATCGACCTGTGCGAGGCCCATCTGTGGGATCTGACTGCCGTCGCCGCGCTGCAACGCGCGCAGGAAAAGCTTGCCGCGCACGGTGCCGAGGTCAGCGTTGTCGGCCTCAACACCGCCAGCCAGACGCTGATCGAACGGGTGGGAGGGCGCGGCGGCGCACATTGACCGCGCGCCCGGTCCAAAC
>NZ_QAIJ01000009.1:0-7878 GCF_003060985.1 Stenotrophomonas sp. HMWF023 | reverse complement strand
GACCAGATGCAGGCCCAGGCCGCTGCCGCTGCCGGCGGCGCGCAGGCGGTGGAACGGCTCGAAGATCGCCTCGCGGTCACCGACCGGCACACCGGCACCCTGATCGCTGACTTCCAGCAGGCCCTGCCGGTCCAGACGCACGCAGATGGTGCCGCGCCCACCGCCGTGGACGATAGCGTTGTGCACCAGGTTGGCGATCACCCGGCCCAGGGCCAGGCCATCACCATGGATCCATACCGGCGTCTCCGGCGCATCCACCTCGAAGCCATAGCCGGCGCCAACGACCAGCGGCGCGAGGTCGGCGGCCGCTTCGCGCACGACGTGCGCCAGGTCCAGGCGCTGCAACGCGGCGATGTTCCTGTCCAGCCGCTGCAGGTCGAGCAGGTGCTCGGCGACATTGCCGAGGCGGGCGACATCGGTCAGCAACTGCGATTTCAACTCCCCCTGCGGCAACTGCGACAGACGCGCCTGCACCACCGCAATCGGCACCCGCAGTTCATGCGCGGCATCGGCCAGGAATTTATCGCGTGCTGCGTAGCCCTGCTGCACCTTGTCGATCGCATCGTTGAACGCTTCGACCAGAGGCGCCACCTCGGTCGACACCAGCTGCGCGTCCAGGCGCGCTCCGGGCTGGCCGATATCCAGCTCCTTGGCCTGCTGCGCGGACCGGCGCACGCCACGCATGGCGCGATGGATCACCGTCGGCATCACCAGCAGCGTGACCACGATCAACGGCAGGAAGAACCACAGGCCGATCAACCGCAGCACCATCAATGCGCCATCCAGCAGGCCGCCCTTCGGCGCTCCGCCCACCATCACCGTGATGCGGCGGCCGTCTTCGTTGCGGATCATCACCCGGGCCACGTCCAGGTACGGCGGCACCAGCGAACCCAGCTCGGTGGCGCCCAGTGTCGGCAGGCGGGCCAGCAGCGACGCGTGGATGGCAGGCAGCGTGCCGCGCTGCAGCCATGCACCGCGATCATCCACCGCGGCGAACCACAGGTTGCCGCCGGCACGCGCGTCGAGCTTCTGCCAGCGTGCTTCATCCAGCACCAGCCGGCCGCCTTCGCTGTGCACGGCGTTGGCCGCGCTCTCGGCCATGAACATGTCCATGCCCCAGGTGTCCTTGTCGCCCCAGGTCAGGATCAGCGCGACGACGGCGAACAACACCGTGAAGGCCTGCGCCAGGAACAGCCGCCATGCCAGCCCCAGGGTGATCGAACGGATCGGTCGTGCCATCTCAGGCCTCCGCCAGCAGGTAGCCGACGCCGCGGATCACGTGGATCTCCACGCCTGCCCCGGCCTGCTGCAGTGCCTTGCGCAGCTTTGAGATATGCGCGTCGAGTGCATTGGACTGGATCTCATCATCGAACCCGTACACCGCCGCTTCCAGCGCACTGCGGGTGACCGTGCGACCCTGCCGCATAGCCAGCGCCTGCAGCACCAGCACCTGCCGCCGCGGCAGGGCGACCGGCTGTCCATCCACCTGCGCCTGCAGCGATTCGAAATCAAACTCCAGCCGGCCCAGCCGCAACCGGGGGGTCACCATCGCCGACGGTCGACGCGATACGGCGCGTATGCGCGCCATCAGCTCTTCGATCGCCACCGGCTTGACTAGGTAGTCATCGGCGCCGACATCCAGCCCCTCCACCTTGTCCGACAGCCCACCTTTGGCGGTGAGCATGATCACCGCCAGGTTCGGTCGCAGGGCACGGGCGATTGCCACGAAGCCCACGCCGTCACCGTCTGGCAGCTGCCGATCAAGCAACATCAGCTGGTGCACCGGCTCACGCAGGGCCAGCGCCGCTTCGGCCAGGCTGCCGACCACGTCGGCGACCACCCCCTGGCGCTCCAGCCCGGACTGCAGGGCTCGCGAGAGATCGGGATCATCTTCGACCAGGAGAATGCGCATCGGGGGCTCGGCAACCGGAAACGGAGCCGATCATAGTGCCTTCGGCGTGCAAGTGGCGCCGATTCCAGCAGATTGCGCCTGCGCAATGTTCCGACAATGTTGTGCGCGCAGCATGCATCGCCATCCCCGCAAAGTAGTACGTTGATGACTTCACTGCCCCCCGCCCTGCTGCGCCCCCTGCTGTGCACCGTCGTTCTCTCCACGCCGCTGCTGGCAAACGCGCAGGAACAGCGCCCGGGCGTGCAGGCCGGCATCACCTTCGGCGCGACGACCGGTGCCTACGCGCACTATGACGACAAGCCGCTGGTGCTGCCGGCGCTGTCCTGGCAGGGCAAGCGCTTCTTCGCCAGCCCCGGCTCGCTCGGCATGAACCTCTACAAGGCCGATGGCCTACGCCTGTCGGCCGTGGCTACGCCCTACACGTTGCGCTTCAAGACCGACGACGTGAACGATCCGCAGCTGCGCCGCCTGCACAGCCGGCAGATGTCGGCGATGGTCGGCATCAATGCCGACTACAGCGCGGACTGGGGTGCGATTGCGGCCAGCGTGAAGCGCGAAGTGAGCGGGCATGGCGGCGGTGTTGAATCAAGCCTGCATTACAGCTATCCGATCCAGGCCGGTCGTTTCACCTGGGTACCGCGCGTGGGCGTGGTGCATTCCAGCGCCCGCCTGCTCGACTACTACTACGGCATCAGCGGCGAGGAAGCCCTGCGCTCCGGGCTGGCAGCCTACAAACCCGGCAGTGCCACCTCGCCGAGCCTGCAGATCGCGGTCAGCACGCCGCTGGGCACGAAATGGCGCGCGACCGGCGTGGTCGCCAACCAGTGGTTCGGTGATGCCGTCGAGGACAGCCCGATGGCACGCCGCAGCAGCCAGACATCCGCCTTCATCTCGCTGATGCGCGCGTTCTGACCGAGCCTGCATCCGCCCCACGGACAACAAGGATCCCGCATGGCCGCCGTCACCCCCACCGCCGATGCCAACGCGATCCTGCGCGCACCGGATCTGGACAGCGCCGAGCGCGCCTACCTGGGCCTGCTGCCGGACATGGATCATGTCGATGCACTGACCCGACGTGCACTTGGCCTGTCGCGCGCTGCGGATGCGGCGCGCGGCTATGCCCTGTCGATGACCCTGGTTGGCCTGCGCCTGCAGGAACTGGAGATGGGCGAGCCGTGTGCGGCCGAGTATCGGCAAGCAACGCTGCGCAGCCTGCGGCAGGCCTTCACCGCTGCCTGAGCACTGCGTCAGCGGAAGGTTGTCCAGGCCAGGACCGCAGACAAAAGTGCGACCCACACCACCGCTTTGAAGGTGCCTTCCAGCATGTTGCCGCCGAACAGCAGATCGATGATCGGGTTCGGCCGTGAAACGGGAGCATGGTCACTCATGGTGGTGTCCTGTGGTTTGGGAACTGCGTCACCGATGATACAAAAGCTTGACAATCCTGTTGCTGTTTCCGGTATGGTCGATGCAACGCGGCGTTCAAGGATGATCGATGCTCAAGCGTGCACTGTTTCCCGTAGTCGCTCTGCTGCTGGCCGCACTGGTCATCATGCTCTCCTGGCAGAACCGCCAGTTGCGGCAGGTCAACGAACAGATGGCGGCACAGCTGCAGCAGACCCAGCTGGATGCGCATGGTCCTGCAATCGGCACCCGGCCTGAACTGTTGACGCTGCGGACGACGCAGCAGACCCATGTCGATATCGGCGGCGTGCGCGCCGTTCCGCAGATCCTCTACTTTTTCTCTACCGCCTGCCGCTACTGCCTGGCCTCGGTGCCACAGCTGCAGCAGATCGCGGCTGCACGTGGCAGCGCCGAGCTGGTGGGTGTCGGCCTGCCGCCGTATGACCAGCTTGCCGGGTACGCCGGCAAACACGCGCTGGCGTTTCCTATCGCCGTCGACGATCAGGGCGAAGTCTCCAAACGCTATCGCGCCACGCTGACACCGATGCTGATGGTGCTCGCCGCAGATGGCAGCGTCGCCTACAAGCATGTCGGCCAGCTCGACACAGAGACGGTACAGGCCGTCGCCAAGGCAATGAATCCGGGAAGCCACACCAACTGAAGGAGATACACATGATCGGGAAGAAAACGCTGTTCTCGTCCGTCGCCGGTATCGTCATCGTTGCTGCAATGTCATTCGGTGCCGCACAGGCCTTCGCCACACCGGTGAAGACCGGCTTTGCGCCAGGCTGCGTGGATACCCCCGGGTGCATGTTCGGCGGCAATGGCCGCGCCGGCGGCACGCGCATCTGCTGCGTCGCCAACTGATTCCGCTTCGACACCGCCCCGCAAGCGGTGACCTCATGTTCCATCGCCATTCCCAGGAGATACACATGATCGGAAAGAAGAAGCTGTTCTCGTCGATTGCCGGCATCGTCGTGGTTGCCGCCATGTCATTCGGTGCCGCGCAGGCCTTCGCCACCCCGGTGAAGACCGGCTTCGCACCGGGCTGCAAGGAACATCCCAGCTGCCCGTACGGCAATGCCGGCTCCCACGGCCTGCTGGTCTGCTGCGATCCCATGTGATCCACCTCGACGCTCTGCAAAGGAGATACAGATGATCGGAAAGAAGAAGCTGTTCTCGTCCATTGCCGGCATCGTCGTGGTTGCCGCCATGTCATTCGGTGCTGCACAGGCCTTCGCCACCCCGGCCAAGGCCGGGTTCGCACCGGGCTGCGAGTTCACCCCGGGTTGCCCGCATGGCGGTTCAGGGCATTGGTCCGGCCCTCGCCTGTGCTGCGATCCGCTCTGAGCCTGCTTGAAGGTTCCAGCCATGTCGTGACCTGAGCCCAGGCTTCCCGGCCAACGGGGTCACTTCCGGGCAAACGGGCCGGACTGCCTTCACAGGCGGCCCGGCCTTTTTCATGGTCGCGTCCTGCAGCTGCCCCGACCCAGCCCGGATTCATCCTTGCTGGCCCTCGTTGGCGCGCACTTTTCCCGCCTTCGTCGGATACCGGTTTCACACCGCAGGCCACAGTGCAACGCTGGACTCCCTTCTCCGGAGCACCGTGCCATGCCGATGCTTGCCTTGCTGCTGTTGATGGCCGGTCTATGCAACCGCGACGCCGACACCGGAAGCGATTCGCTGCGATTGCAGATCCTGCAGGCCGATGCCCAGCGTGCCGCCAGCGAGCCAGCCACGCACGGCCAGACGGACCGCCAGAGCGTGCAGATCCTGCGCTTGAGTGCGGACCGCGTACTGCAGGTGGCCCATGGTCGCGTGCACGCTGAAGCGCCTGCGGGGCAGCGCGGGCAAGCGCACTCCCGGGGGCTCATGCAGCTGTGGCAGCGCGTGGATGGTCATTGGCAGCTGCAGCGCAGCGCCAGTGTCGAGCAACGCGGTTGAAGACGACAGCAGCCGGCCAGGCGCAGACGAGCGCGAATCGCGGGCACAAAAAAACCGGCCCAGGGCCGGCTTTCATCGTATCCACCGCTGCTCCGGCGATGCCGGGAACCGGTGGTGGGCGGTACAGGGTTCGAACCTGTGACCCCTACCATGTCAAGGTAGTGCTCTACCGCTGAGCTAACCGCCCAAAAATTCCGTACAGCCCGCAGGCTGGTGCTTCTACGTAAAAACCCGGCGCCAGGGCCGGGCTTTTCATGCTCACGACAGCCCCCTGGGGGACTTCGTGGTGGGCGGTACAGGGTTCGAACCTGTGACCCCTACCATGTCAAGGTAGTGCTCTACCGCTGAGCTAACCGCCCGTTTGTTGCTTCTGCAGCGCCGCGATTGCGTCGGTGCAGGCCGCGTATATTACGGACGACGACCGGCAAGCGCAATACTTTTGTGAAGAAAAGCCGCTTTACCGCGTTCAGCCCAGGCTGGCTTCCTTCAGCTGCCTGATCTGGTCGCGCACCCTGGCGGCATCCTCGAATTCCAGGTCCTTGGCATGCTGGTACATCCGCTGCTCCAGGGCCTTGAGGCGAGCGGCCAACTGCGCCGGGCTGAGCGAACGGTAGTCGGCCGTGTCTTCGGCCACACCGGAACGGCCCTTGCCCTTGCCCTTGCGGGATTCCTTCTCGGCGGCATCCGAGCGCGCGCCTTCCAGCACGTCGACAATCGGCCGCAGGACCGAGCGTGGAATGATGCCGTGTTCCTGGTTGTACTCGACCTGCTTGGCGCGACGACGGTCGGTCTCGTCAATCGCTGCCTGCATCGAACGGGTGATCCTGTCCGCATACAGGATCGCCTTGCCGCGTACGTTGCGGGCCGCACGGCCGATGGTCTGGATCAACGAACCGGTCGAGCGCAGGAAGCCCTCCTTGTCCGCATCCAGGATCGCCACCAGCGAGACCTCGGGCATGTCCAGCCCCTCGCGCAGCAGGTTGATGCCGACCAGCACATCGAACTTGCCCAGGCGCAGGTCGCGGATGATCTCCACCCGCTCGACGGTATCGATGTCCGAGTGCAGATAGCGCACACGGATACCGTGCTCGGTCAGGTACTCGGTGAGGTTCTCGGCCATGCGCTTGGTCAGGGTGGTGACCAGCACGCGATCACCGGCCTTGATGCGCTCGTTGGCCTCGCTCATCAGGTCATCGACCTGGGTCCCGACCGGGCGGATCTCCACCACCGGATCGATCAGACCGGTCGGGCGCACTACCAGCTCAGCCATGTCCTCGCCGGCCTCACGGAATTCGTAAGGGCCCGGCGTTGCCGACACGTAGATGCTTCGCGGGCAGCGCGCTTCCCATTCCTCGAAACGCAGTGGACGGTTGTCCAGCGCCGACGGCAGGCGGAAGCCGAACTCGACCAGGGTTTCCTTGCGCGAACGGTCGCCCTTGAACATGGCGCCGATCTGCGGAATGGTCACATGTGATTCGTCGATCACCAGCAACGCATCGGCCGGCAGGTAATCGAACAGGGTCGGTGGCGGCTCGCCCGCGTTCTTGCCGGTCAAGTGCCGCGAGTAGTTCTCGATGCCATTGCAGAAGCCCACTTCGGCCATCATTTCGAGGTCGAACTGGGTACGCTGGGCCAGGCGCTGCGCCTCGACCAGCTTGTTCTGCGCGTACAGCTGCTCCAGCCGCTCCTTCAGCTCGACCTTGATGGTCTCCACCGCTGCCAGCACCCGTTCACGCGTGGTGGCGTAGTGGGTCTTCGGGTACACCGTGAAGCGCATCAGGTTGCGCATGGTCTCACCGGTGAGCGGATCGAACATCGTGATCTTTTCCACCTCGCCATCGAACAGTTCGATGCGCAGGGCCTCGCTGTCCGATTCTGCAGGGAACACATCGATCACTTCACCGCGCACGCGGAAGGTACCGCGCTGCAGCTCGTACTCATTGCGGGTGTATTGCAGCTGGGTCAGGTGATTGATCAGGTCGCGCTGGTCGATGCGCTCGCCCTTGGACAGGATCAGGCGCAGCGACAGGTAGTCTTCCGGTGCGCCCAGGCCGTAGATGGCCGACACGGTCGCCACCACGATCGCATCCGGTCGCGACAGCAGAGTCTTGGTCGCCGCCAGCCGCATCTGTTCGATGTGCTCGTTGATCGAACTGTCCTTCTCGATGAAGGTGTCCGACGACGGCACGTAGGCTTCCGGCTGGTAGTAGTCGTAATAGCTGACGAAATACTCCACCGCGTTGTGCGGGAAGAACGCCTTGAACTCACCGTACAGCTGCGCGGCCAGGGTCTTGTTCGGCGCCATGATCAGCGTCGGCTTCTGGATCTGCTGGATGACGTTGGCGATGGTGTAGGTCTTGCCCGAGCCGGTCACGCCCAGCAGGGTCTGCTTGGCCACGCCAGCCTCGAAATTGCTGGTCAGCTTGGCGATGGCATTGGGCTGGTCGCCCGCCGGCGAATACGGCGAGACAAGTTGAAAACTGTCGCTCATGGTGTTGCCAGGTCCCGGGGAAGGTAAGTATAGGGGGCGTCCGGTGACGGTCGGCTGAGGGGAAGCCGGGGAGAGCGGCAGGGCGATGCCTGATGGCGTCGCCAGCGGCGGCCGGGGAGGCTGGACA
>NZ_QAIJ01000355.1:23715-25299 GCF_003060985.1 Stenotrophomonas sp. HMWF023 | reverse complement strand
GCAGCGGGCTGCGCCATTGCTCGAGCAGCCCCGGCGGGGTCGGCACCTGGCGGATTGCATCGTCGGCCTGGAGGAACATGGTGTCGCCGATGATCACCTGCGGCCCGGCCGGGGTCTGCACCCGGAAGCGATCCGGGGCGACGAAGTCCATCGCGGTGCGTACCGGCTGCTGTGCACCCAGCACCTCCAGCTCGGCATGGAAGCTGCGCAGGGCGGCAAACCGCTGGCTGGCAGACAGCACCGCCTGTGCCGGATCGGCAGCGGGTACGGGCGTCGCCGCCTCGGTGGGCGCCGGTGCGCGGTCGCAGGCGGCCAGCAGCAGGCAGGCCAGCAGGGGCAGGACAGACAACCGGCGCATCGGGCGCTCCGCAGGGCAGGGGGCGCCCACGATAGCCCAATCGTCCGCCACAACGCCCGAGACTCGGACATAATCGGGGGCATGGACCGATACGAACGCATCACCGCCCTGCATCGTCTGCTCAAGTCCGCACGCTATCCGGTGACGGTGGCGACCCTGCAGGACAAGCTCGGTTGCTCCCGGGCCACCGTCTACCGCGACCTGGCGTTCCTGCGCGATGCGCTGATGGCGCCGATCGAGGGCGATGGCGAGGCTGGCTTCCGCTACCTGGCCGACGAGAGCGACCGCTTCGAGCTGCCCGGCCTGTGGCTGAGCTCGGAGGAGCTGCACGCCCTGCTGGCCTCGCAGCACCTGCTGGCCCGAACCGGCGGCGGTGTGCTGTCTTCGGTACTGGCGCCGCTGCAGCAGCGCATCGAGAGCCTGCTGGCTGCCCAGGCAGGTGTTTCCAGTTGGCCGGTGGACCGGGTCCGGGTAATCCCGCACCGCGGCCGCAAGTTCGATGAAGCCAGCTTCCGTTCGGTGGCCTCGGCAGTGCTGGAACGCAAGCAGCTGGGCTTTGAGTACCGTGCCCGCTCGACCGACGAAGCGACCAAGCGCACGGTATCGCCGCAGCGGCTGACCCATTACCGCGACAACTGGTATCTGGACGGCTGGGACCATGATCGCGAGGCCCTGCGCAGCTTCGCGGTGGACCGCATCTACAAGGCGCGGGTGATCGACAGCACCGCCCGCGATGTCGCCGACAGCGAGCTGGACGAGCAGCTGGGTGCCAGCTACGGCATCTTCTCCGGTGCGCCGAAGGGCTGGGCAACCATCCTGTTCAGTGCCAAGGCCGCGCGCTGGGTGGCCGACGAGCACTGGCACTCCAAGCAGCAGGGCCGCTTCCTCGCGGACGGCCGTTACGAACTGAAAGTGCCTTACAGCGTGTCGCGCGAACTGTTGATGGACGTGTTGCATTACGGGTCCGACGCCGAGATCGTCGAACCGATGATGCTGCGCGAGCAGGCCAAGGCATTGCTGGAACTGGCCCTGACCAACTACGAAAAATCCTGACACCTCCCCCGAGATCGATTGCGCCCATGAAGAAGACCCTGTTGCTGCCCCTGTTCGCCGCTGCGCTGGCCCTGACCGCCTGCGGCAAGTCCGGCGAGCCTTCGCAGAAGCTGGTGGTGGCCGCCACCGCCGTGCCGCACGCCGAGATCCTGGAAGTGGTCAAGCCGATCCTC
>NZ_QAIJ01000355.1:17532-23705 GCF_003060985.1 Stenotrophomonas sp. HMWF023 | reverse complement strand
GATGCCAACTACTTCCAGACCGAGCCGTACCTGGACGCCTACAACCGCGATCGCAAGACCGACCTGACCAAGGTGGTGGGCGTGCACATCGAGCCGTTCGGTGCGTACTCGCGCAAGATCAAGTCGCTGGCCGAGCTGCGTGAAGGGGCCGATGTGGTGATCCCCAACGACCCGAGCAACAACAGCCGCGCGCTGATCCTGCTGCACAAGGCTGGCGTGATCGAGCTGAAGGACCCGACCAATGCGCTGGCCACGCAGCGCGACATTGTGTCCAACCCGAAGAACCTGAAGTTCCGCGAGCTGGATTCGGCCATGCTGCCGCGCGTGCTGGACCAGGTCGATCTGGCCCTGATCAACACCAACTATGCGCTGGATGCCGGCCTGAACCCGACCAAGGACGCGCTGGCGATCGAGAGCAAGGACTCACCGTACGTGAACTTCCTGGTTGCCCGCCCGGACAACAAGGACGATGCCCGCGTGCAGAAGCTGGCCAAGGCGCTGACCAGCCCGCAGGTGAAGGCCTTCATCGAGACCAAGTACAAGGGCGCGGTGCTGCCGGCGTTCTGACCGCGCTGATCCGCTGACGATGCCTGTGGTAGGTGTCGACCTTGGTCGACACCGCCCTTCCTGTAGAGCCGAGCCCACGCTCGGCTCTGCTGTTTTCGGCATTCCACCAACGGCAGCCGAGCATGGCTCGGCTCTACAATGTCAATCGACGTGGAAGGCGAGGGTGGCGGCCACGGCCTGCTGCCATCCTGCGTACAGTTTCTCGCGCCGGGCCACCGCCATCTGTGGTTCGAAGCGGCGATCCAGCCCCCACTGTGCCGCGATCTGCTCGCGGCTTTCCCAGAAGCCAACCGCCAGCCCCGCCAGGTAGGCCGCACCCAGCGCGGTGGTCTCGGTCAGCCGCGGGCGCAGCAGCGGCACGCCGAGAATGTCGGCCTGGAAGCCGGCGAGGAAGTCGTTGCCGATCGCACCCCCATCGGCACGCAGTTCACTGAGCGAGATGCCCGCATCGGACTGCATCGCATCCAGTACGTCGCGGGTCTGGTAGGCCATCGCCTCCAGCGCCGCCCGCACGAAGTGCGCCTTGCGGGTGCCACGGGTCAGGCCGAACATCGCGCCGCGCACGTCGCTGCGCCAATAGGGTGCACCCAGGCCGACGAAGGCCGGCACCAGATACACCCCCGCGCTGTCCGGCACCTGTGCGGCCAAGGCCTGGCTGTCGCCGGCACGATCGATCATGCGCAGGCCATCGCGCAGCCACTGCACCACCGAGCCGGCGACGAAGATCGAGCCCTCCAGCGCGTATTCCACTTTTCCATCCAGGCCCCAGGCAATGGTGGTCAGCAGCCCATTGCGCGAGCGTACGGCCTGCGTGCCGGTGTGCATCAGCATGAAGCAGCCGGTGCCATAGGTGTTCTTGACCATGCCCGGCTCGAAACAGGCCTGGCCGAACAGCGCGGCCTGCTGGTCGCCGGCGATGCCGGCGATCGGGATCGGGTGGTCGAAGAAGAACTGCGGGCGCGTGTGCGCATACACCGAACTGGAATCACGCACCTGCGGCAGCATCGCACGCGGGATGTCCAGCAGTGCCAGCAGGTCATCGTCCCATTCCAGGGTATGGATGTTGAACAGCAGCGTGCGCGCGGCGTTGCTGTAGTCGGTCACGTGCGCCTGGCCGCCGCTGAGATTCCACACCAGCCAGCTGTCGATGGTGCCGAACAGCAGCTCGCCACGTTCGGCCCGCTGCTGCGCGCCTTCGACGTGATCGAGGATCCAGCGGATCTTGGTGGCCGAGAAATAGGCGTCGATCAGCAGGCCGGTGCGCTCGCGGATCAGCGCTTCGTGGCCGCCGGACTTCAACCGCTCGCAGATCGCCTGGCTCTGCCGCGACTGCCAGACGATGGCGTTATGGATCGGCTGGCCGCTGGCGCGGTCCCAGACCACGGTGGTTTCGCGCTGGTTGGTGATGCCCAGCGCCGCGATGTGGCGGGGATCGATCTGTTCGCGGCTGAGCAGTTCAGTGATCGTGGCGTAGACGCTGGTCAGGATCTCGCGCGGGTCATGCTCGACCCAGCCCGGTTGTGGAAACACCTGTGTGAACTCGCGCTGCGCGCTGCCGACGATGTCGCCGGCGCGATCGAACAGGATCGCGCGCGAACTGGTGGTTCCCTGGTCGATGGCCAGCACGTAGCGGGGCGTCATGCAGCGTCTCCAGTGGCGATGTTGAAATCGTAATGCATCGGCGGCGCCGGGCTGCGCCTGGCACTACCGGCAATGTGAGTCCATCCACGCCTGCAGCCGTGCCGCCTGCGCCGCATCCATCTGCAGCCCCAGCTTGCTCCGTCGCCACAGTACATCCTCGGCGCTGCGGGCCCATTCGTGGTCACACAGGAACGCCACCTCGCGTGCGTGCAGGCCTGCGCCAAAGTCTTCGCCCAGATCGAACAGGGTGCGCGCGCCGTGCAGCAGATCCAAGCTGCGGCTGCCATAGGCGCTTGCCCAGCGCCGCAGTGTGGCCTCCGGCAGCCAGGGGGCCTGTTGCTGTAGTCGCTCGCGAGCCTGCCCGGCATCGCCCCAGTCACTGCCGGGCAGCGGGTCGCCTGCCGCCGTCCAGGCTGGGCCTGCGTGTGGCAGACAGGGGCGCAGCAGATCCAGTGCTTCCTCGGCCAGCACCCGGTACGTGGTCAGCTTGCCGCCCAGCACGTGCAGCGCGGGCGCACCGTCGGCGTCCAGTTGCAGTCGATAGTCGCGGCTCAGTTTCGCCGCGCGCGGGTCCGGGTCGGCCAGCAACGGGCGCACGCCAGCAAACTGCCAGACCACTTCGGCAGCTGTGACCGGATCGCGCAGATAGTCGTTGGCAGCGCTGCACAGGTAGTCCACTTCCGAGGGCAGCACACTGCAGCGTGCGGGATCGCCGCGATAGTCGGTGTCGGTGGTGCCGACGAGCAGATGGTCGTGGAAGGGCAGCAGGAACACCACGCGGCCGTCGGGCTGCTGCAGCAGGCAGGCCCTGTCGTTCGGCCAGGGGCGGCGCAGCACGATGTGGCTGCCCTGCACCAGGCGCAGCGCAGGTCCGCCGCTGCGGGCGTGCATGCGCTCCAGCAGGCCGCCAGCCCAGGGGCCTGCGGCGTTGGCCACCGCCTGTGCCTGCACGGTCTGCTGATCGCCTGAGGTGTCTTCCAGCACCACGCGCCAGCGCCCGTGCTCGCGTCGCAGATCCACGCAGCGCGTGCCGGTCAGGATGCGTGCACCCCGTTGCGCAGCATCGAGCGCGTTGAGGATGACCAGCCGCGCATCGTCCACCTGCGCATCGGAATAGCCGAAGGCCTGCCGCAGCTGGGGCGACAGCAGCGCGCCAAGCGGATCGTCGTGCAGATCCACGCCGCGCGATGCAGGGAAGGCGGGGCTGCGCCGGCCCAGGTGGTCGTATAGCCAGAGCCCGAGGCGCAGCATCCAGCGTGGCCGCAGATGCGGTTGCCACGGAAGCACGAAGCACAGCGGCCGCACCAGGAACGGCGCCTGCCGGCGCACCACCTCGCGCTCGCCCAGCGCCTTGCGCACCAGACCGAACTCGCTCTGCTCCAGGTAGCGCAGGCCGCCATGGATCAGCTTGCTGCTGGCGCTGGAGGTGTGCGCTGCGAGGTCGTGCTGTTCGCACAGCAGCACCTTCAGGCCACGGCCACTGGCATCACGGGCAATACCGGCGCCGTTGATGCCACCGCCGATCACCAGCAGGTCAACCTCGTCCATCGCGCCTCCTCATCTTGTTCATGTAGAGCCGAGCCGCGCCTCCATTGACCGTGGGCGCCATTGAACGTAACGCATCGCAATGCGCGCGGAGCCCGCCGCTCGACTCGGGATAGGGGGCTTGGCTCGACTCTACAAAAAAGCAGCCGAGCATGGGCTCGGCTCTACAGGGGGACCCGGGTGACGGAAACGACGACGGGCCCCGAAGGGCCCGTCGCGGTACAACGATGACGCAGAAGCGCTTAGAAGCGGGCGCCGATGCCGAAGCCGACGGTCCACGGATCCATCTTCGCTTCGCCGATCTTCTCGCCGCCGACCTTCACGTCCGGACGCGAGCGCATGTAACGGGCGTCGGCACGGGCGAACCAGGTCGAGTTGATGTTCATGTCCACACCGACGGTGCCGATCACGCCCTTGGCATCCTTCAGGCGGATGTCGGAGTCGCTGCCGTCAGCCAGCTTTTCGCCGCTGAAGCTGGACTGGTAATAGCCCACGCCCACGAACGGACGGAACACGTTGTCGGCCTGGCCGAAGTGGTACTGGCCGCTCAGTGCGACCGGCTGCTGCTCGACGTTGCCGAGGCGGGCATTGCCCGGGCCCTTCACCTTGTGGTCGAACTTGTCTGCAGCGCCCCACAGTTCAACGGCCCAGTTGTCGTTGATGTAGTAGCTGAAGCTGACGGTCGGTGCCGGGCCGCCATCGACCTTCTTGATGCCGTCGATCGGGTCATTCTTCGGCTGCAGCAGCGAGACGCCGCCAACCACGGCAAAATGCTTGCCCGAGGCGGTATCGGTGGTGCTGCTGTCCTGCGCGAAGGCAGCCGGTGCGAACGCGGCGGAGGTCAGCAGGGCGAGGCTCAGGATACGGATGGAGCGCATGGGGGAATCTCCTAATGTTTCTTGTTTTGGGCCCCCGGTTGCGGGGCGAGCACACCGTAGTCGCCCCAACATGAATCGAATCCGACGCGCGTTAAAAATTAGTTCGCATTGTTCAGCGAACAGCGCGAAACGCTTGTTTTCATGCGGTTTCTGCCATTCCGGAATATTCATGCAGTTGGAGAAGATGTGAGCGCCGCAACGTTGTGCATCGGCCTGCCTGCGCAGGTGAACACGGATTGCCGGGTGTTGCTGCTGGGTTCAATGCCCGGTATCGCTTCGTTGCAGGCACAGCATTACTACGCACACCCACGCAATCGCTTCTGGCCCTTGCTCGGCGACCTGTGCGGCTTCGATCCGTCGTTGCCGTATGCGCAGCGACTGCAGGCGCTGACCGCCAATGGCGTCGGCCTGTGGGATGTGATCGGCCGCTGCGAGCGACGCGGCAGCCTGGATGCGGACATCGTGCGTGGCACGGAAGTGGCCAATGCACTTCCGGCATTGATCGCCGCGTTGCCTGACCTGCAGCTGATCGGCTGCAACGGCGGCGCAGCCATGCAGGCCTTCCAGCGCTGGGTGCTGCCGCAGCTGGCCGCCTCGCCAACAGTGCTGGCGCTGCCGTCCACCAGCCCGGCCAATGCAGCATGGTCGTTGCCGCGCCTGCGCCAGGCCTGGCAGCCGGTGGCCGTTGCACTGGCGACATCAAGCGGACATCGCCAGGACAATACGCTACCGACTGGAGGCGCTGGCGAGCCATGAGCAACAGCGTGTCCCGGCTGCGTGCGTACTGAAAACACCTGTAACGGTTGGCGCTGGCTCCCGCTGGCCGCACAATAGACGTTTCCCTACACCAGATTGCCGGAGTTCTCCCCATGGCCGAAATCAAGGAAGCACGTGTCCCCGATATCGGTGACTACAGCGATATCCCGGTAATCGAGGTGCTTGTTGCCGTCGGCGATACGGTGAAGAAGGACCAGGGCCTGGTCACGCTGGAAAGCGATAAAGCGACCATGGAGGTGCCGTCCTCGGTGGCCGGCGTGGTCAAGGAAATCAAGGTCAAGCTGGGCGACAGCCTGTCTGAAGGCAAGGTCGTGGCGCTGATCGAAGTGGCCGACGGCGAGGCTGCCCAGCCGGCCGCTGCTATCGCTGCGCCGGCTCCGGCCAAGGCCGCTGCTCCGGCCGCGGCCACCCAGGCGGCTCCCGCTGCCGCTCCGGCTCCGGCCGCTGCCGCCCCCGCTGCCAGCGGCGGCGCGGTTGAAGCGCTGGTGCCGGATATCGGCGACTACAGCGGCATTCCGGTCATCGAAGTGCTGGTCGCCGTGGGCGATACGGTGAAGAAGGACCAGGGCCTGGTCACGCTGGAAAGCGATAAAGCGACCATGGAGGTGCCGTCCTCGGTGGCCGGCGTGGTCAAGGAAATCAAGGTCAAGGTCGGCGACAATCTGTCGCAGGGCAACGTGGTCGCCATCATCGAAGCCGAAGGCGCTGCTGCCCCGGCCCCGAGCAAGGCCGCCGCCGCTGCCGCCCCGGCCGCTGCCGAGACGG
>NZ_QAIJ01000355.1:0-17522 GCF_003060985.1 Stenotrophomonas sp. HMWF023 | reverse complement strand
GACAAGCTGGCCGCCCGCGAGATCGCCAGCGCCCCCTCGGCCGGCGCGCCGAGCAGCCCGCCGGTGCAGTTCAACGCCGATGGCGTGCTGCCGGCCAAGGTGCCCTACGCATCGCCGGTGGTGCGCGTGTTCGCCCGTGAGCTGGGTGTCGACCTGCTGCAGGTCAGCGGCAGCGAGAAGGGCGGTCGCATCACCAAGGCCGACGTGCAGAAATTCGTCAAGGCCGCGCTCAGCGGCGGCGCTCCGGCGGCTGCCGGTGGCACCGTGGCCGCCGGCGGTGGCCTCAACCTGCTGCCGTGGCCGAAGGTCGATTTCAGCAAGTTCGGCGACGTTGAAGTGCAGCCGCTGTCGCGCATCAAGAAGATCTCCGGTGCGAACCTGGCCCGCAACTGGGCGATGATTCCGCACGTCACCCAGTTCGAGCAGGCCGACATCACCGACCTGGAAGGCCTGCGCGTGGCGCTGAACAAGGAGAACGAGAAGGCCGGCATCAAGCTGACCATGCTCGCCTTCCTGATCAAGGCCAGCGCTGCGGCGCTGAAGCAGTTCCCGGAGTTCAACGCTTCGCTGGATGCCAGCGGCGAGAACCTGACCCTGAAGAAGTACTTCAACATCGGTTTCGCGGCCGATACCCCGAACGGCCTGGTCGTTCCGGTCATCCGCGATGTCGACAAGAAGGGCGTGGTGCAGATCGCGCAGGAAACCGGCGAGCTGGCCAAGAAGGCGCGCGACGGCAAGCTGGGCCCGGCCGACATGAGCGGCGGCTGCTTCTCGATCAGCTCGCTGGGCGGCATCGGCGGCACCGCGTTCACCCCGATCGTCAATGCACCGGAAGTGGCCATCCTCGGCGTCTCCAAGTCGTCCATCCAGCCGGTCTGGAACGGCAAGGAATTCGCACCGAAGCTGATGCTGCCGCTGTCGCTGAGCTACGACCACCGCGTCATCGATGGCGCCCTGGCCGCACGCTTCACCACGTACCTCTCGCAGGTGCTGGCCGACATGCGCCGCGTGCTGCTGTAAGGCACCGCTTCGCCCCCACCGTGCGGCCGCTGCCCCTGGCGCGGCCGCCTGTCGAAACGCAGTGACAGCCCGCCGGCCACGCCGGTCGGGCACGAGGAAAACCCACCATGGCCACGATTGAAATCAAGGTTCCCGACATCGGCGATTACAGCGATGTACCGGTGATCGAAGTGCTGGTCGCCGTTGGCGATACGGTGAAGAAAGACCAGGGTCTGGTGACCCTGGAGTCGGACAAGGCCACCCTGGAAGTGCCGTCCTCGGCTGCCGGCGTGGTCAAGGAAATCAAGGTCAAGCTGGGAGACACCCTGTCCGAAGGCGCGGTCGTCGTGCTGCTGGAGTCCGAGGACGCCGCTGAAGCGCCGGCCAAGGCTGCTGCGCCGGCCCCGGCTGCAGCCGCTCCGGCCAGCAAGCCGCCGGTGACCCCGTCGCACCGCGCCCCGGCCGAGCCGGCAGCACCGAAGCCGGCACTGGCCAGTGGCAAGGCCGCCGACATCGAATGCGAAATGGTCGTGCTGGGCTCGGGCCCGGGCGGCTACACCGCCGCCTTCCGCGCCGCCGACGTCGGCCTGGATACGGTGCTGGTCGAGCGCTATGCCAGCCTCGGCGGCGTCTGCCTCAACGTGGGCTGCATTCCGTCCAAGGCACTGCTGCATGCCGCTGCGGTGATCGACGAAGTCGCCCACGCCGGTGATTTCGGCGTCGAGTTCGGCAAGCCGACCATCACCCTGGACAAGCTGCGCCAGTACAAGGAAAAGGTCGTCAACCAGCTGACCAAGGGCCTGGCCGGCATGGCCAAGCAGCGCAAGGTCCGCAACGTGCAGGGCGTGGGCAGATTCGTGTCGGCCAACGAACTGCTGATCACGGCTGAAGACGGCAGCACCCAGCTGCTGCGCTTCCAGAAGTGCATCATCGCCGCCGGTTCGCAGGCGGTGAAGCTGCCGAACTTCCCGTGGGACGACAAGCGCGTGATGGACTCCACCGACGCTCTGGAACTGGCTGAAGTGCCGGGTTCGCTGCTGGTCGTCGGTGGCGGCATCATCGGTCTGGAAATGGCCACCGTGTATGGCGCACTGGGCAGCAAGGTCACCGTGGTCGAGTTCATGGACCAGCTGATGCCGGGCGCCGACAAGGACCTGGTCAAGCCGCTGGCCGACCGCCTGAAGAAGCAGGGCATCGAGGTTCACCTGAAGACCAAGGCCTCCGGCGTGACCGCCGATGCCAAGGGCATCACCGTGACCTTCGAAGCCGCCGAGGAAGGGCAGACGCCGGCATTGGCGCAGGGCACCTTTGATCGCGTGCTGGTGGCTGTGGGCCGCTCGCCGAACGGCAAGAAGATCGACGCGGACAAGGCCGGCGTGCAGGTCACCGACCGCGGCTTCATTCCGGTCGACCGGCAGATGCGCACCAACGTGCCGCACATCTTTGCCATCGGCGATATCGTCGGCAACCCGATGCTGGCCCACAAGGCCACGCATGAGGGCAAGCTGGCGGCCGAAGTGGCTGCCGGCCACAAGAAGGAATGGGTGGCGCGTGTGATTCCGTCGGTGGCCTACACCAACCCGGAAATCGCCTGGGTCGGCGTGACCGAGACCGAAGCCAAGGCCAAGGGCCTGAAGGTCGGCGTGGCCAAGTTCCCGTGGGCCGCCAGCGGCCGTGCGATCGGCATCGGTCGTACCGAGGGCTTCACCAAGCTGATCTTCGACGAGGACAGCCATCGCATCATCGGTGGCGCCATCGTCGGCGTCCATGCTGGTGATCTGCTGGCCGAGATCGGCCTGGCGATCGAGATGGGTGCAGAGGCCGAGGACATCGGCCACACCATCCATGCGCACCCGACGCTGAGCGAATCGGTGGCGATGGCCTCGGAAATCTACGACGGCACGATCACCGATCTGTACATGCCGAAGAAGAAGTAAGCACTCGCATTCGCGAGTCGAAAAGCCCCGGTCTCTGCCGGGGTTTTTTGTTTCTTCGCTCGCGGTTATTGCGAGCGGTGGGGCCGCTGCACGGGCGGCAGGCGTTTCGACGGTGTCCCCCGTCGCCCGCCTGCGGCGGTCGCCTCCTCCTTTACTTTGTCGAAACGCCTGCCGCCCGCGCAGAGGCTCGGCTTGCGGACGGCAGAGCAGCCACCGCAGAGGCTGCCTGGATGCCTGACACGCGGAGGGAGAGGGGGCTGGGTGCGAAGTAAAGGAGGAGGTGACGGCCGCAGGCCGGCGCCGGGGGACATTCGCACGCAGCCCCCTCTCCCTCCAGCGCTCGACCATCCTGCTCTTGCCCCTGCACGGAACAACAGCACAAAAAACGCGGCCCCCGATGTTCCGGAGGCCGCGCCAGGAGAGAGCGTTGTGGAAGAGGCGTAGGGCTTAGAAGGTGACGCTGATACCGGCCACCGGGCCCTTGAATTCCTGCTTCAGGCCGATGGTGCCGTCGCTGCCCTTCTTGTCCGCATCCAGCTTGAACCAGTCGTAGCCGGCGAACACGCCGAAGTTCTGGGTGAAGCGGTAATCGACGATCGCGTTGGCGCGGCTGAGGTCACCCTTGTAGTCGTCGAAGCTGCCCCAGCGCGTGTTGAGGTACTGGCCCTGCAGCGTGATCATCCACTTTTCGGACGGGGTGAAGCTCAGGCGTGCACCGACCACCGGCGCAACACCGTCGGTCTTCTCGTCCAGGAACTGGCCTTCGTACACCGTGCCCAGGTCGGCGTAGCCCTTGGTGCTGACCTTGGCGTATTCGGCACCCAGCTGCAGGCCGAGGTCGAACTTCTCGGTGTCCACCACCGAGTAGTCATACACCAGGCTGGCCACCTGGTACTTCAGCTCGGCCTTGACGAAGCTGTCGGCCGGCACGTTGACGTTGCCGAAGGAAATATCCTGGCCGAGCGTCTCGCGGCGGTCCTTGTCGTACTTGAAGTAGTTGAACAGCAGGCGCTGGCGGTTGCTGATGCGGAACATGCCGTCGATACGCGGCTCCCATTCCTTGCCGCCCAGCTTGAAGTCCTCGGAGAAACCGACGTCCTGGCCGGCGACGTTGGTATTGCCACGCAGGGTGTTGTCCGAGTCGATGTTCATCGCACCCAGGCGCAGGGCGAAGCGGTCATCGCCTTCGGCGGCATGGGCGGCGGAGGCGAACGACGCGCCGGCGGCGAGAAGCGAGAGGGCGAGCAGGGTGGGAACGGAGCGCATCGAAAGAGTCCTTGCAGTGGTTCATCGGAATGAAGGCCACTTTGCCGGACGTCGCTGTCCACCATCCGTGAACGTATGGTCCACGCGGTGTGGACGGTTCAGCGCTGTCGCTGCCGTGCGAAAAAGATGGCCCCGGAGCGGCGCTTCGGGGCCATCATGGGGACCTGCAGGCGAAGCGTCGACGAGGTAGCTGCAGGCAGGTCGCAGGATCGGACCATCGCCGTCGGCGGAAAGTTCCATCGCCTGCGACCAAAGTTCAATACGCTGCGCCGCAACATTGCGCAGATGTCATTGTCCCCGTGGTGGGCTGCAAATCCGCAGCCCTTACCGCAACTTGCGCTGTTCCGATATGAACAGGGACCGGTTGTCTCGCAAATTGTCCCATTGCTATAATTTGGCGGCTCGATGAGGCCCCCCTGCTGTAGTCGCCTCAGCCATCCACTTGTAACCACGCGGGACGTCCTGTGCTGAACTCCGTAGAAACGGGTCGGCGACTGATGCTGCGCGCCGCGGTCTACCCGCTGGCCGCAGTGGCTGTCCTGGCTCTGGCCTTCCTGCTGGTAGGGCCGAAGTATGCCCTTGGTGCCCTGGCATCCGGCGTGGCGGTTTCGGCCGGTGGTTGGGTGGCGGCAAGGATGGCATTGGGTGGTGGTGCGCTGGGGGCCGGTTCGGCCATGGCGCGCCTGATCGTTGCGATCGTGGCCAAGTGGGCGCTCGTTTTTGGTGTCCTGATGGTGGGGTTCCTGGTCTTCAAGCTGCCTGCGTTGGCGCTGTTGGCCGGTATCGCCGTCGGGCTGATGTTCCAGGTCCTGGCCATGGCCAGGCGCTAATCGAATTCATTTAACTTAAGGTTCCGGACACATGGCAGGCGAGGCGCTTACACCCACCTCCTACATCCAGCATCACCTGCACAATCTGACGGCAGGTCATGGCTCTCCGTGGGCAATCCACGTGGACACGCTGGTGACCTCGCTGCTGATGGGCCTGGTGATGGTCGTCGCCTTCTGGCTCGGCACCCGCAAGGCCACCTCCGGCGTGCCGGGCAAGTGGCAGGCGTTCGTCGAGATCTGCCTGGAGTTCGTTGACCGCCAGGCCAAGGACACCTACCACGGCACCAGCAAGCTGGTGACCCCGATCGCGATCACGATCTTCTTCTGGATCCTCCTGATGAACCTCATCAAGATGATCCCGGCCGACTTCATCGCCAAGCCGCTCGAACTGATGGGCGTGCCGTACTGGAAGCCGGTCCCCACCGCTGACGTCAATGCCACCCTGGGCATGTCGATCAGCGTGTTCTTCCTGATGCTGTTCTTCGCGCTGCGCGCCAAGGGCTTTGGCGGTTTCGCCAAGGAATTCCTGACCGCACCGTTTGGCAAGTGGATGATGCCGTTCAACCTGATCCTGAACATCGTCGAGTGGCTGAGCAAGCCGATCTCGCTGGCGATGCGACTGTTCGGCAACATGTTCGGCGGTGAAATCGTGTTCCTGCTGATCTGGGTGCTGGGCGGTGCAGGTATCGCCGGCATGTTTGCAGGCGCGTTCGCCGGCTTCGGCTGGATGCTGTTCCACCTTCTGGTGATTCCGCTGCAGGCCTTCATCTTCATGATGCTGTCCATCGTGTACCTGAGCCTGTCGGAAGACGCTCACTGAGTTTCGCTTCACCCTTCATCCGTTTGTTTCTAAACCCTTAGCAATCAAGTTCCTGGAGAAAACCATGTACTTCGCCGTCCTGACCAATCTCGCCCAAGTTCAGAGCTCCACCGTCCTCGCCGTCGGCATCATGATCGGCCTGGCCGCGCTGGGCGCCGGTCTGGGTCTGGCCATCATGGCCGGTAAGTTCCTGGAGTCGGCCGCGCGCCAGCCGGAACTGATCCCGGTCCTGCAGGTCCGCATGTTCATCACCGCCGGCCTGATCGACGCCGCCTTCATCATCTCGGTCGCCGTGGGCCTGCTGTTCGCCTTCGCCAACCCGATGGTCGGCGAGTTCGTCTCGCGTCTGCCGGCAATCGCTGGCTGATCCAGCGAAAGCGAAACGACCGGGCGCCGCAGGCGCCTGGTCGCGGATGAAGGTTCGGATGCGCCGCCCGTGTGGCGGCGCCTCCATCCCGTCACAACCGACTGAGCGAACCCCATGGATATCGGTTTTACCCTCATCGCCCAGGCCCTGGCCTTTGCCGCCCTGATCTGGCTCATCGCGACCAAGATCTGGCCGCCGCTGATGAACGCGATCGAAGAGCGCCAGCAGAAGATCGCTGAAGGCCTCGCTGCTGCCGACCGCAGCCAGAAAGATCTGGCCCAGGCGCAGGACAAGGTCAATGAAGCGCTGAAGGAAGCCCGCACCAAGGCCAACGAGATCATCGATCAGGCCCATGCGCGTGCCAACCAGATCGTCGACGCGGCCCGCAACGAAGCTGTTGCCGAAGCCACCCGTCAGAAGGACCTGGCCCAGGCTGAAATCGACGCCGCCGCCAACCGTGCCCGTGAAGATCTGCGCAAGCAGGTGTCCGCGCTGGCCGTGACCGGTGCCGAAAAGCTGCTCAAGCGCGAAATCGACGCCAACGCCCACAAGGCGCTGCTCGACGAGCTGGCCTCGGAGATTTAAGGATGAGCCAGGCCCTCACGCTTGCCCGCCCGTACGCCCGCGCCGCCTTCGCGACCGCGCGTGACGAAGGCGCGTTCGCGCCGTGGTCGGACGCTTTGGCGTTCTCTGCCCACGTCGCCGCCGACCCGCGCGTGGCGGCCCTGCTCGCCAACCCGGAGCTGGGTCGCGACGACGCCGTCGCCCTGCTGGCGCCGGAGTCCCGCGGCGAGACCTACTCGCGCTTCCTGGCTGTGCTTGCCGAATCGCATCGTCTGCCGCTGCTGCCGGAAATCGCTGGCATGTTCGACGCGCTGCGCGCCGAGGCCGAGCACGTGGTCAAGGCCACGGTGACCTCCGCGGCCGAGCTGTCGGTTGCCGAGCTGGACGCGATCAAGGCCGCGCTGCGCAAGCGCTTCAACCGCGAGGTCGATGTGACCACCGCGGTCGACGCCTCGCTGATCGGCGGCGCTGTGATCGACGCCGGCGACGTGGTCATCGATGGTTCGCTGAAGGGCAAGCTGGCCCGTCTGCAGACCGCGCTCGCTAACTGAATTCATTTAACGTCCGGCCCCGCTGCCGGCACTAGGACTTGACGATGGCAACCACGCTCAACCCCTCCGAAATCAGCGAACTGATCAAGAACCGCATCGAGAAGGTCAAGCTGGCCGCGGAATCGCGCAACGAAGGCACCGTGACCAGCGTGTCCGACGGCATCGTGCGCATCTTCGGTCTGGCCGACGTGATGCAGGGCGAAATGATCGAACTGCCGAACAACACCTTCGCCCTGGCCCTGAACCTGGAGCGCGACTCGGTCGGCGCCGTGGTCCTGGGTGGCTACGAGAAAGTGCGCGAAGGTGACGTCGCCAAGACCACCGGCCGCATCCTGGAAGTGCCGGTCGGTCCGGAACTGCTGGGCCGCGTCGTCAACGCACTCGGCGAGCCGATCGATGGCAAGGGCCCGCTGGGCACCGACCTGACCGCTCCGGTGGAGCGCGTTGCTCCGGGCGTGATCTGGCGCAAGTCGGTCGACCAGCCGGTGCAGACCGGTTACAAGTCGGTCGACTCGATGATCCCGATCGGCCGTGGCCAGCGCGAGCTGGTCATCGGTGACCGCCAGACCGGCAAGACCGCGCTGGCCATCGATGCGGTGATCAACCAGAAGGGCACCGGCATCAAGTGCGTGTACGTAGCGATCGGCCAGAAGGCCTCGACCGTTGCCAACATCGTGCGCAAGCTGGAAGAGAACGGCGCCCTGGCGCACACCATCGTGGTGGCTGCCACCGCGTCCGAATCGGCCGCGATGCAGTACATCAGCGCCTACTCGGGCTGCACCATGGGTGAGTACTTCATGGACCGCGGCGAAGACGCGCTGATCGTGTACGACGATCTGTCCAAGCAGGCCGTGGCCTACCGCCAGATCTCGCTGCTGCTGAAGCGCCCGCCGGGCCGTGAAGCCTACCCGGGTGACGTGTTCTACCTGCACTCCCGTCTGCTCGAGCGCGCTGCCCGCGTGTCCGAGGAATATGTCGAGAAGTTCACCGAAGGCAAGGTCACCGGCAAGACCGGTTCGCTGACCGCGCTGCCGATCATCGAAACCCAGGCCGGCGACGTCTCCGCGTTCGTTCCGACCAACGTGATCTCGATCACCGACGGCCAGATCTTCCTGGAAACCGATCTGTTCAACGCCGGCATCCGTCCGGCCGTGAACGCTGGTATCTCGGTGTCGCGCGTCGGTGGTTCGGCACAGACCAAGATCATCAAGAAGCTGTCCGGCGGCATCCGTATCTCGCTGGCCCAGTACCGCGAGCTGGCTGCGTTCGCGCAGTTCGCTTCGGATCTGGACGAAGCCACCCGCAAGCAGCTGGAGCGCGGTCAGCGCGTCACCGAGCTGATGAAGCAGAAGCAGTACGCACCGATGTCGATCGCCAACCAGGCGCTGTCGATCTACGCCGTCAACGAGGGTTACCTCGACGACGTGCCGGTCAGCAAGCTGCTGGCGTTCGAAGAAGGCCTGCACGCGCACTTCGCCAACACCCAGGGCGAGCTGATCGGCAAGGTCAACGCCACCGGCGGTTGGGACAACGACATCGAAGGTGCCTTCAAGAAGGGCATCGTCGAGTTCAAGACCACCGGCAGCTGGTAATCGAGGTCCTGTAGAGCGGAGCGATGCTCCGCTGGACCAGACGATCAAACGGTTGAACAACGCGGGGCCCAGGCCCCGCGCCACGGGAATAAAAGATGGCAAGCGGACGCGAAATCAAAACCAAGATCAAGAGCGTGCAGAACACCCGCAAGGTGACGCGCGCCCTGGAAATGGTCTCGGCCTCCAAGATCCGCAAGGCGCAGGATCGGATGAAGACCTCGCGTCCGTACGCGCAGGCGATGAAGCAGGTGATCGGCCACCTGGCGCAGGCCAGCACCGACTACCAGCATCCGTTCCTGGTCGAGCGTGAGCAGGTCAAGCGGGTCGGTTTCATCGTGATCTCCTCCGATCGCGGTCTGGCCGGCGGCCTCAACAACAACCTGTTCCGCAAGATGCTTGGCGAAGCCAAGGCCTGGCAGGACAAGGGCGCCGAAGTGGACCTGGTGACCATCGGCCAGAAGGCGTCGACCTTCTTCCGCCGGGTCAAGGTGAACATGGTCGGCACGGTGACCCACATCGGCGACACGCCGAAGCTGGAATCGCTGATCGGTGTGATCAAGGTCATGCTCGACGCCTTCACCGAAGGCAAGGTCGACCGCGTGTATCTGGTCTACAACCGCTTCGTCAACACGATGGTGCAGAAGGCCAGCTTCGATCAGCTGCTGCCGCTGCCGGCCGCCGAGAAGCAGGTTGCGCACCACGACTGGGACTACCTGTACGAACCCGATGCCGCGACCGTGCTCGAGCACGTGATGACGCGTTACATCGAGTCGCTGGTGTACCAGGCGCTGCTGGAAAACGTCGCTTCCGAGCATGCCGCGCGCATGGTGGCGATGAAGTCGGCCAGTGACAACGCCAACAAGCTGATCGGAACCCTGCAGCTGGTCTACAACAAGGCCCGCCAGGCAGCGATCACCCAGGAAATCTCCGAAATCGTCGGCGGCGCGGCAGCAGTCTGACCGCGTTCGTTAAAAGCACACATTTAGAGGATGCAGCAATGAGTCAGGGCAAGATCGTTCAGATCATCGGCGCCGTCGTCGACGTCGAATTCCCCCGCGAGTCGGTGCCGAAGGTGTACCACGCGCTGAAGGTGGACAACACCGAAATCACCCTGGAAGTGCAGCAGCAGCTCGGTGACGGCGTGGTCCGCTGCATCGCGCTGGGCTCCACCGATGGCCTGAAGCGCAACCTGGTGGCCACCAACACCGAGCGCGGCATTTCCGTGCCGGTCGGCGCTGGCACCCTGGGCCGCATCATGGACGTGCTCGGCCGTCCGATCGACGAAGCCGGCCCGGTCGCCGCCAGCGACACCTGGGAAATCCACCGTGCTGCTCCGTCGTACGAAGACCAGTCCCCGGCCACCGAGCTGCTGGAAACCGGCATCAAGGTCATCGACCTGATGTGCCCGTTCGCCAAGGGCGGCAAGGTCGGCCTGTTCGGCGGCGCCGGCGTCGGCAAGACCGTCAACATGATGGAACTGATCAACAACATCGCCAAGGCGCACAGCGGTCTGTCCGTGTTCGCCGGCGTGGGTGAGCGTACCCGTGAGGGCAACGACTTCTACCACGAGATGAAGGACTCCAACGTCCTGGACAAGGTTGCGATGGTGTACGGCCAGATGAACGAGCCGCCGGGCAACCGTCTGCGCGTCGCCCTGACCGGCCTGACCATGGCCGAGTACTTCCGCGACGAGAAGGATGAGAACGGCAAGGGCAAGGACGTGCTGCTGTTCGTCGACAACATCTACCGCTACACCCTGGCCGGTACCGAAGTGTCGGCACTGCTGGGTCGTATGCCGTCGGCAGTGGGTTACCAGCCGACCCTGGCCGAGGAAATGGGCGTCCTGCAGGAGCGCATCACCTCGACCAAGAATGGTTCGATCACCTCGATCCAGGCCGTCTACGTGCCGGCCGATGACTTGACCGATCCGTCGCCGGCGACCACCTTCGCCCACCTGGACTCGACCGTGACCCTGTCGCGTTCGATCGCTTCGCTGGGTATCTACCCGGCGGTCGATCCGCTGGATTCCACCAGCCGCCAGATGGACCCGCTGGTCATCGGCCACGAGCACTACGACACCGCCCAGCGCGTCCAGCAGACCTTGCAGAAGTACAAGGAACTGAAGGACATCATCGCCATCCTGGGCATGGACGAACTGTCCGAAGAAGACAAGCAGGCCGTGTCGCGCGCCCGCAAGATCGAGCGCTTCTTCAGCCAGCCGTTCCACGTGGCCGAAGTGTTCACCGGCTCGCCGGGCAAGTACGTGTCGCTGAAGGACACCATCCGTGGCTTCAAGGCCATCGTCGATGGCGAGTACGACCACCTGCCGGAGCAGGCGTTCTACATGGTCGGCAGCATCGAAGAAGCGGTCGAGAAGGCCAAGAAGATGGCCGAGAAGGCCTGATGCGGCAGGGACGGGCACACGCCCGTCCCGACCGTGACACGGGGTGGGCCTGCGCCCACCGCTGCGGAATCCCTGCGGTGGGTTCGACCCGCCCCCTAGCGAAGAGAGTTACATGAGCACCATCCGTTGCGACATCGTCAGCGCCGAGCAGGAAATCTTCCGTGGCGAAGCGACCCTGGTCGTGGCCACCGGTGAGCTGGGCGAGCTGGGCATCGCGCCCAAGCACGCACCGCTGATCACCCGCCTGAAGCCGGGCAAGGTGGTAGTGACCACGCCGAGCGGCGAGCAGCTGGATTTCGCCATTTCCGGCGGCATCCTGGAAGTGCAGCCGCAGGTGGTGACCGTGCTGGCCGACACCGCGATCCGCGCACAGGACATCGACGAAGCCTCGGTCCGCAAGGCCAAGGAAGAAGCCGAGCGCATCCTGGCCAACCGCGGCGAAGCGATGGAAGTGGCCGAAGCCCAGCAGAAGCTGGCCGAAGCCGTTGTCCAGCTGCAGGCGCTGGAGCGCCTGCGCAAGACCCTCAAGCACTGAGGTCCAGCGCCATCAAGCAGGAACGCCGGCCACGTGCCGGCGTTTTTGTATGTGTCGACGACGCAGCGGAAACGCCGTTACCGGTACACGACGTGGCGCAGCAGCAGGAAAGACACCACCGCCAGGCCCGCTTCCACCAGCGGCTTTGCCAGCCAAGCGTACTGCAGGCCCAGCGCATGGTCGGCGGCGGCCACCAGCAGCGTGCTGGCCAGGGTCAGTAGCAACCACAGCGGCAGGAATCGTGCGAAGCGGCGCCACCCCAGGCGCTGCCCGTTGGCATCGGCGAAGGTGATGCGTCCATTGAGCCAGAAACCCAGCAGCATGCCGGCCACGCGTCCGCAGACGTTGCCGGGCGCAGCAGGCATGCCGGCTGCCGTCGCCAGTACGAACACCGCCCAGTCCAGCAGCAGCTGCAGCAGGCCGATGACGAGATAGGAACGGCCTTGGCGGAGCAGGCTCATGGTGCCGGGGTCATGGTGGGGGCTCCATGTTAACGGCCCCCGTTCTAGAATCACCGCCATCGAATCGTGGACCGCCCGCATGACCCAACCCCTGCACGTGATCATCCTCGCCGCTGGCGCCGGCAAGCGCATGAAATCGATGCTGCCCAAGGTGCTGCAGCCGATTGCCGGGCAGCCGATGCTGGCGCATGTGATCGCCACGGCGCGCGAACTGCAGCCGGCTGCCATCCACGTGGTGTACGGCCACGGCGGGGACCAGGTGCGGCGCTACTTCGCTGACCAGCCGGACCTGTTGTGGGCGGAACAAGCGCAGCAGCTGGGTACCGGTCATGCCGTTGCCCAGGCCATGCCGGAGGTGCCCGACGCCGCACAGGTGCTGGTGTTGTACGGCGATGTGCCGTTGATCCGTGCGCAGACCCTGCGCGACCTGCTGGCCCAGCCGGGCCGGCTGGCCGTGCTGGTTGCCGATGTCGAGGATCCCACCGGCTATGGTCGCGTGCTGCGCGATGCGGAAGGCAAGGTGGGGGCAATCGTCGAGCAGAAGGATGCCGATGACGAACAGCGCCGGGTGCGCATCATCAATACCGGCATCATCACTGCCGAGTCGACCGCGCTGCGCCGTTGGCTGTCGCAGCTGTCCAACAGCAACGCCCAGGGCGAGTACTACCTGACCGATGTGTTCGCCTTCGCCGCCCGTGAGTTCACTCCGGCGGAGATGGCCCTGGTGGCCGATGCGCAGGACGCGGAAGGCGCGAACGATCCCTGGCAGCTCTCGCAGCTGGAACGCGCCTGGCAGCGGCGCGCAGTGCGCGCGCTGTGCATCCAGGGCGCGCGCGTGCGGGATCCGGCGCGGGTGGATATCCGTGGAGAGGTGATCGTCGGCAGCGACGTGATGATCGATGTCGATGTGATCCTGGAAGGCAAGGTGGTGCTCGGTGATGGCGTGACCGTCGGACCGTTCACCCGGCTGAAGGACGTCACTCTCGGCGCGGGCACCGAAGTGCGTGCGCACTGCGATGTGGAAGGCGTGATCAGCGAGGGCGCGGCACAGATCGGTCCGTTCGCGCGCCTGCGCCCCGGTACCGTGCTGGCCGATGGCGTGCACGTGGGCAACTTCGTGGAAACCAAGAAGGTCACCCTGGGGGTGGGCAGCAAGGCCAACCATCTGACCTACCTGGGCGATGCGGTGATCGGCAGCAAGGTCAACATCGGCGCGGGCACCATCACCTGCAACTACGACGGTGTGAACAAGTCGACCACCACCATCGGCGACAACGCCTTCATCGGCTCCAACAGTTCGCTGGTGGCGCCGGTGCTGATCGGTGAAGGGGCGACGATCGCTGCAGGTTCGGTCATCACCCGCACTGCGCCGGACGGCAAGCTGACCGTGGCCCGTGCGCGCCAGGAAACGATCGATGGCTGGCAGCGACCCATCAAGAAGAGCTGAGCCGAGACCACCGCGCGTCGGCGAGCTCGACGCGCTGCCGCGCATCGAACAGCGTGCGGGGGAACTGCTGCGCGGGCACGAGGCGTATACGGTGTTCGCCGGTCATGGTCTGGATCTGCTCACGCTGCAGGCTGGACTGCAGCGCGACCAGCTGTGGGTCATCGACGGCGCCGATGGCAGCATCGCCGGCTACCTGCTGGGCGGTGCGCTCGATGGTGATTTCCACGTGCTGCAGATGGATGTGGATCCTCTCCACGCGCGGCGTGGCTACGGGCGAGCGCTGCTGCGCCATGCGCTGGCTGAGGCCAAGATACGTGGTTACGCTGCCGCAGTGCTGACCACGCTGTCCGATGTGCCGTGGAATGCGCCTTTCTATACCAGCGAAGGATTCAACGTGCTGCCGGAGGCAGGGTGGGGCGCGGGCCTGCACGTGGTGATGGCCGAGGAAGCGGGGCTGGGGTTCCCGATGCACCTGCGGGTGGCGATGCGGCGAGTGCTTTCTTCAAGGTGAATTCGAAAAGCAGAGCAAAAGCATCCACGCATGGCGTGGATCTACTGGCCTTTGACCTTCCTACCCCACCGGCAACAGGATCGACACACACAGCCCGCCGTCGGTGCGGTTCTGCAGCGACACCCTGCCACCGTGCGCCTCGACGATCTCACGGGTGAGTGCTAGCCCCAGGCCGGTGCCATTGCGCTTGGTCGAATAGAACGGCATCAGCGCATTCTGCAGCACCTGCTCGTTCATGCCCTTGCCCCGGTCCAGCACATCCAGCCGCAACCACTGCGGCAGCCGGGTCAGCTGCACCTGCACGTCGTCGTTCGGCGGATCTGCTTCGGCGCAGGCCTCGTGCGCGTTCTTCAGCAGGTTGAGCAGGGCCTGGCCGAACTGGGCGATGTCGATGCGGCTGCTAAGTTCTTCGTCGAGTTCACGTTCCATCGTGAACGGAATCTGCTGGCACAGGCTGGACAGGAACGGCGCCCACTGCACGGTCTGCAGCTGCGGCTGTGGCAGCTTGGCGAAACGTGCGTAGCCGCGGATGAAGCCTTCCAGGTGGCGTGCGCGGTCTTCAATGGTGGTGAAGATCTCCGGCAGCCGGTCGAAGCGTTCGCGCTTGACCAGTTCGCCGCCGGAGTGTGCCAGCGATGCGATCGGCGCCAACGAGTTGTTGAGCTCGTGGCTGATCACCCGGATCACCTTCTTCCAGGTCTGCACTTCCTGCCGGCGCAGTTCGGCAGTGAGCTGGCGTACCAGCAGCAGGTCATGCGGACGGCCGTTGAGCTGGAACGCGCGGCGCGAGAGGTGATAGACCTGTTCGTCGTCCTCGTCCCCTTCCACGCCGTCTTCGTGTTCCGACTTCACCGCGAACAGACTGTCGCCGCCGCGGCCGATGGCATCGCGCAGTTCCACCGGCAGCTGTTCGAGCACGTCTTCCATGCGCTGGCCTTCCAGCTTCCAGCCGCTGTGCAGCAGCTTGCGCGCGGCCAGGTTGGAAAACACCACGCGGGAAATACCATCACCACCGGCGGCGATCAGCAGCATCGCCACCGGCGTGTTCTGCACCATGGTGTCCAGCAGCAGTTCGCGCTGCACCAGGCCCTGGCGCTGTGCACGCAGCACTTCGCCCAGCTCGCGGTGCGCCTGCACCAGGTCACCCAGTTCGTCATTGCCGGGCCAGTAGATGCCGAAGTTGTACTCACCGTCGCGGTAGCTGCTGGTGGTCCCGGACAGCGCCCGCATCAACGAGCGCACCGGTGCGGTGGCGCGGCGCAGCGTCCACCACATCAATGACAGCAGGATGATCGTGGAGACGGTGGTCACCACCCAGCCATGGTCCATCCAGTAGGCCAGCAGCCACGGCAGCGCAGCAGCCAGCGCCAGCACCGGCAGCAGGCGCAGGAACAGGCGGAAGGTGAAAGAGCGTCGTTTCATTCGCGCGGGATGCCGTGACGGTCCATGCGCCGGTACAGCGCCTGCCGGCTCAGTCCAAGCTCGTTGGCCGCTTGGGCGATGACCCCGTGGTTGCGCGCCAGCACTTCTTCGATGCGTGCGCGGTCGGGATCATTGCCGGCGCTTGGCGTCGGGCGCGGTGCCGCAGGCGCACGTGGCAGGTTGAGATCGGCCACGTCGATGCGGTTGCCGGTGGCCAGCAGTTCGGCACGCTGGATCACGTTGCGCAGCTCGCGCACGTTGCCCGGCCACAGGTGCCGCTGCAGCGCAGTGGCCGCCGTGCTGGACAGCGGCTTGCCGATGCTGAGGAAGTGCTCGGCCAACGGCACGATGTCGCCGGGGCGGTCGGCCAGCGGCGGCAGCGCCAGTTCCACCGTGTTGAGCCGGTAGTACAGGTCTTCGCGGAACGTACCTTCGCGGATCATCGCCGGCAGATCGGCATTGGTCGCACTGACCACGCGCACCTTGACCTGGCGTTCGCGGTTGGAGCCCAGGCGTTCGAAGCGCCCCGTCTCCAGCACGCGCAGCAGCTTCATCTGCCCACTCAGCGACAGGTTGCCGATCTCATCCAGGAACAGCGTGCCGCCGTCGGCCGCCTCGAACTTGCCTTCGCGCGCCTTGTTGGCGCCGGTATAGGCGCCGGCCTCGGCACCGAACAGTTCGGCCTCGATCAGTTCGGAGGGCAGGGCGCCACAGTTCACCGCCACGAACGGGCCCTTGGCCACCAGCGAATTGGCCTGGATGATCTGCGCGATCTTCTCCTTGCCCGCGCCATTGGGGCCGGTGATCAGCACCGGCAGCTCCGAGCGCGCGACCTGGCAGGCCAGGGCGATCACCCGCTCGCTGGCGGGGTCGGCGAATACCGCGCCACACAATGCGTATTTGTCTTCCAGCGCATGGCGCTGGCGTTGTTCGCGCTGGCGCCGCTGGTCCAGTTCGCGCCGCGCTTCAGACAGTTCCAGCAGGTTGTTGACCGTGGTCAGCAGCTTGCGGTCATCCCACGGCTTGGCCAGATAGTCGGCGGCACCAGCCTTGACCAGGTCCACCGCGCTGCTCAGGTGGGTCCACGCAGTCAGCAGGATCACCGGCAGATCGGGGTGGCGTTCGCGGATCTGTGCGAACAGCGCCTCGCCTTCCTCGCCAGAGGTGGTGTCCTCGCTGAAGTTCATGTCCTGGATCACCAGGTCGACCGCCTGTGACTCCAGCAGCGCCAGCCCTTCGGCCGGGCTCTGCGCCAGCAGGGTGTCGATGTCGTGCAGGGAGAACAGCACGTCCAGCGCGGTTCCCACGCTGGCGTTGTCGTCGATGATCAGGATCGCGGGCATTCGGCGGCTTCTGGGAGGGCAGGGAAGCGCCGGAAAGCGTCGGCGCCGCGCACGGAAAAGGGTGGATGACGCCGGAGCTTTCGGCGCCACCCACCAAGCATAGCCAAACCGATGGCGGCGCAGGAGCCGCCCGGCCTCAGCGCCTTGGCGGAGGCGGAGGCGGGGGAGCCGGCGGTGGTGGTGGTGGCGCCAGCGCGGGGCGCCACTGGGCCACGTTCACCGGCACGGTGAGCATCCGGCCATCGCGACGCAGCAGCAGGTAGACGGTGGCTGTCGACGCCGCCTGCACGGCGTCGGCGAGCTGCTCGATCTGCCGCACCGGCGAATCGTTCACGCGCAGGATGCGGTCGCCGCTGCGCACGCCGAAGCGGGCCTCCGGGCTGGCCGCATCCACCCGCACCACGCCTTCGGTCGAGCGCAGCGCCAGCCGCGCATCGTCCTGGCGCCACTCCAGCGTCTGCGAGCTGCTGCTG
>NZ_QAIJ01000095.1:0-1220 GCF_003060985.1 Stenotrophomonas sp. HMWF023 | reverse complement strand
GAAGAGCCGGACCTGTTCGACGACAAGATGAAGCAGGATGTCTACGACATGCTGGCCGAAGCCATCGAGTGTGAAGTGCAGTTCGCCGAGGACGTGCTGTCCGGTGGCGTGGCGGGCATTTCCACCCGTGACATGCGCCAGTACCTGCAGCACTGCGCCGACAACCATTTCCATCGCCTGGGCATGGAGCGCAAGTACAACGTGCGCAACCCGCTGAGCTTCATGGAACTGCAGGACGTGCAGGAACTGACCAACTTCTTCGAACGCCGCGCCTCGGCCTACCAGGTGGGCGTGAAGGGCGAAGTCGCCTTCGACATGAACTTCTGATCGATCCGATCAGGTCTGTCGCGAGAAACCCCGGCCAACGCCGGGGTTTTTCGTTTGTGCGGTAGGGCCGGGGTCATGCCCGGCGAGCGCGCAGCGCGGAAGGTTTTCAGGGTGCCGTGCACATTCCGCCGGGCATGGCCCGGCGCTACCGCCGCCCATCCACTGCCATGCGCACGGCCAACCCGGCCAGCACCGTACCCATGAACCACCGTTGCACCGCCTGCCAGGTGGGACGGGCAGCCAGGAAGCCGGCGATGCTGCCGGCCATCATCGCGATGATGCCGTTCACGCTCACGCTGACCAGCAGCTGGGTGGAGCCCAGCACCAGCGACTGCATCAGTACGCCGCCTTCGCTGTCCGGGTGCAGGAACTGCGGCAGCAGGGACAGGTACATCACCGCGACCTTGGGGTTCAGCACGTTGGTCAGGAAACCCATCGCGAACAGCTTGCGCGGGCCGTCCACCGGCAGGTCACGCACCGCGAACGGCGAGCGGCCGCCCGGCTTCAGTGCCTGCCAGGCCAGGTACAGCAGGTACAGCGCGCCGCCGATGCGCAGCGCGTCGTAGGCAAACGGCACGGTCATCAGCAGCGCGGTGATGCCCAGCGCCGCGCACAGCATGTAGAACACGAAGCCCAGCGCCACCCCGCCCAGCGAGATCAGCCCGGCCACGCGGCCCTGGCAGATCGAGCGCGAGATCACGTAGATCATATTCGGCCCGGGTGTCAGCACCATGGCCAGCGAGACAAGGGCGAAGGCCAGCAGGTCGGACGTGGCGGGCATGGCGGGTTCACACAGTGGGGGTGCCGAAGTGTAGCGCCGCCTGCACGCCACCTGCCTTAAAATCCGTCTTACCCCACACCCGAACCGCCCCCATGACCCCTATCCCCGAGAC
>NZ_QAIJ01000094.1:0-3672 GCF_003060985.1 Stenotrophomonas sp. HMWF023 | reverse complement strand
CATCCATGGGGGCTCGATGGCGCCATCCATGGCGCCAACGGTCCTGCAAACCCACAGCGCCCCGCCTTCGACAGGTTCCGCGATCTGCGGTAGATCCACGCCATGCGTGGATGAAGCGTCCCCGGTAGTGCCGGCCGCTGGCCGGCAACCCCAGCATCACTCAGTTGCAGTTGACCTTCGGCGCCAGCGCCTTGGTCCAGATCGCATAGCCGGCCGGGGTCATGTGCAGCATGTCCTCGCGGAACAACCCGGCATCGGGCTGCCCATCGGTCCCGAGCATTGGTGTGTAGATGTCGGTGTAGCCGGTGTTGGGCAGCTTCGCCAGCGCGGCCTTGATCTTCGCGTTGGCGTCGTTGATCGCCGGCAGCAGGTGCGCCCGCGACGGGCTGGGCTTGATGGAGACGTACTCCACCTTCGTCTTCGGCAGGTCGCGATGCACGCGCTGCACGAAGGCCACCACGTCGTCGCGGACCTGGGTCGCGCTGCGGCCGCTGTTGAGGTCGTTGTCGCCGGCGTAGAAGAACACCTTGCACGGTGCATACGGCACGATGGCCTGGCCGGCATACCAGGTGCTGTCGCGGACTTCCGAGCCACCGAAGCCGCGGTTGAACACCGGTTGCCCCGGGAAGTCCTGGGCCAGGCTGTCCCACATGCGGAAGGACGAGCTGCCGATGAATTCGATGCCGCCGCGCGGCGGTGGATTGGTCCGGTCAGCGGTGGCGAAGGATGCCATGTCGGCGGCCCAGGCCACGTTGGAAACCTGCGCGGGGACCTGCGGCGGCGCAGGCGGGCTCAGGGCCTGGGCCAGCGGCGCGGCCAGCAGGCCAAGCAGGATCAGGCAGGTGCGGGGACGGGTCATCAGGCACTCCGGCAGGGCAGGGGGCATCCATCATAGAAGCTGGTCCTGCCCCACGCTTGGCCGCTCGGGGCCGTTCGCGGGGCCAAGCGGCGGGGCGTCCGGGGTGCCATTGCCGCCCTTGTGGCAAAATGGGGGCTGTCTGCCTATCCCTGTGCACCCATGATTCCCTGCCGTGCGTCTGAGCGGTCGCTGCGCCGCGCCCCTGTTGCTGGATCCTTCACCCGTGGCTGATCAGTTCGGCCACATGCCCCGCGGCCCGCGCCGTATCTTCCAGGCTGCCCGCTGGTCCTGGCAGGGCCTGCGAGCCGCCTGGCTGCACGAGTCCTCGTTCCGGCTGGAGGTCTACCTGCTGGTGCTGCTGACGCCGCTGGCGATCTGGCTGGGCCAGACACCGGTGGAGCGCGCGCTGATGATCGGCTCGATGCTGCTGGTGCTGGCGATGGAGCTGGCCAACTCGGCCATCGAGGCGGTGATCGAGCGCTATGGCGCGGAAATCCATGAACTGGCCGGCCGCGCCAAGGACATGGGCTCGGCGGCGGTGTTCGTGCTGATGATGAACGTGCTGCTGTGCTGGGGCCTGGTGCTGGTGCCGCGATTGTTCCCGGCCAGCGTCGGCTGATCCTTCTTCCTCCCCCCTTGTTGAAGACTTCCCATGTCCCTTGAGCTTCTCGCCGATCCGAATGTCTGGTTGACCCTGTTCACCTTGAGCGCACTGGAAATCGTGCTCGGCATCGACAATCTGGTGTTCATCTCCATCGCCGTCAGCAAGCTGCCCGAAGAGCGCCGTCCGTTCGCGCGCCGCCTCGGCATCGCGGTGGCGTGCATTACCCGTATCGGCCTGCTGGTGTCGCTGGCGTACCTGGCGCACATGCAGGCGAACCTGTTCACTGTGGCCGGCATGGGCATCTCCATCCGCGACCTGGTGCTGATCGTCGGTGGCCTGTTCCTGATCATCAAGGGCTGGATGGAGATCAAGGAAATGATCTCCGGTGGCGAGGACGAGGATCCGACCACCACCAAGACCTCGGCCGTGTTCGGCTACGTGATCGCGCAGATCGCCATCATCGACATCGTGTTCTCGCTGGACTCGGTGATCACCGCTGTCGGCATCGCCGACCACGTGCCGGTGATGGTGGCCGCGATCCTGCTGTCGGTGGCGGTGATGCTGCTGGCGGCCAACCCGCTGGGCCGTTTCATCGATGCCAACCCGACCGTGAAGATGCTGGCCCTGGCTTTCATCCTGCTGATCGGTGCGGTGCTGATCCTGGATGGCCTGGACGTGCACGTGCCCAAGCCCTACATCTACGCCGCGATGGGCTTCTCGGTGCTGGTGGAGTGGCTGAACCTGCTGATGCGCCGCCGCGCACGCGAACACCACGTGCCGGGTGCCGGCGACTGGTAAGCACGACCCCGAACCCCCGGCCAGCGCCGGGGGTTCTGCTTTACGGGCGCCGCTGCGCTCGCCGGGCATGGCCCGGCGCTACCCGGATGGCGCACCTGCCCGCCACTTGTGAATCGGGATCAACACTGTTTTCCCGCGCCGAGGCTTACTCCCGGCCGGCAAAGCGCGCAGGCTACGCGCTCATTTTCCACAGGGCCTGCCCCCACGCAGGCAACTCCCATGAATTCCAGAGCCGCTTTGCTGGCACTCGCCGTCGGCGCCTTCGCCATTGGCACCACCGAGTTCACCCCGATGGGCCTGTTGCCGGTCATCGCCAACGGAGTGGGGGTCAGCATCCCCACCGCCGGCATGCTGATCACCGCCTATGCGGTGGGCGTGATGCTGGGCGCACCGGTGATGACCCTGCTGATGGGACGCTTCGGCAAGCGCACCGCGCTGATGCTGCTGATGTCGATCTTCATCGTCGGCAACGTGCTGTCGGCGCTGGCCCCGAACTACGGCCTGCTGCTGCTGTCGCGGCTGGTGACCAGCCTCAATCACGGCGCGTTCTTTGGCATCGGCGCGGTGGTCGCCGCCAGCCTGGTGCCCAAGGAGAGGCAGGCGGCAGCAGTGGCAACGATGTTCATGGGCCTGACCATCGCCAACATCGGCGGCGTGCCGCTGGCGACCTAGGTCGGCCAGCAACTGGGTTGGCGTTTGGCTTTTGCCGGCACTGCCGTACTCGGCGTGGTGGCGATCACCGCATTGGCGATGGCACTGCCGGCCTCCGCAGCGGGTGCACGCCCGGATGTCCGACGTGAACTGAAATCGATCATGCAACCGCAGGTGCTGCTGGCGATGGCGACCACGGTGCTGGGCGCAGGAGCTATGTTCACTCTCTACACCTACGTAGCGCCAGTGTTGACCGAGCTTACCGGTGCGTCCAATGCCTTCATTGCATTGTCGCTGGCACTGATCGGTATTGGTTTCACCTTCGGTAACGGCATCGGTGGACGCATGGCCGACTGGTCGCTGGACGGTTCGACCCGCATCCTGCTGGCGGTACTGGCGGCGCTGATGTTCGTGCTGCCACTGGCCTTCATGAGCCACGCGACCGCAGCGCTTGGCGTGTTGCTGTTCGGTGCAGCGACCTTCGCCATCGTGCCGCCGCTGCAGATCCGGGTGATGCAGGCCGCCAGCGAGGCGCCAGGATTGGCGTCGTCGATCAATGTTGGTGCGTTCAACCTCGGCAATGCACTGGGCGCGGCGCTGGGCGGTGCGGTGATCAGCCTTGGGCTGGGCTACGCCGCGATTCCGGTGGCCGGTGGCCTGCTGGCGGCATCGGCGCTGCTGCTGGCGTGGCTGGGGCGTGCGCGCGTGCCGGCTGCTGAGGCTTGCTGAGGGGTTTGGCAGCAGGGCTGCGCCCTGCACC
>NZ_QAIJ01000354.1:21288-25538 GCF_003060985.1 Stenotrophomonas sp. HMWF023 | reverse complement strand
CACCCAACACGCAACAACACAGAGCCGACAACCCGCTGTTGCTGTGCTGTTGCTTTTGATTTCGAAGCAGTCGCGGCCGCAGGCCGCGCGGAACCTCACAGATGCCGCAATTCCTGCTTCAGCGTCGCCACGCAGCGCCGACTCACTTCCAGCGGCTGCTTGCCATGCCGCAGCACCGCCTGCACCTGGCCTCCGCTGCCACGCCGCAGTTCCACCAGCTCATGGCGCGCCACCAGGCAGTTGCGATGGATGCGCACGAAGCGGCTGGCGAACTCTTCCTCCAGCGACTTCAACGATTCCTCGATCAGGTCCTCGCCACGGGCGTGATGCACCACCACGTACTTTTCTTCGGCCTGCAGGTAGTGGATGTCGTCCAGCGGAATCAATCGCAGGCTGCCGCGCAGGCGGGCACACAGCATGCTGCGGGCCTGGCCGCCGGTGTGCTGGGGTTGGCCGTCGCGGCCGGCCAGGAAGGTGCGGGCGCGTGCGATCGCCGCCGCCAGCCGCTCAGCGCGCACCGGCTTCATCAGGTAATCGATGGCCGCTGCCTCGAACGCCGACAGCGCGTGCGCATCGTAGGCGGTGCAGAACACCACGGCCGGCCTCGGCTCGAAACTGGCCAGATGGCGGGCCGCTTCCAGCCCGTCCAGGCCGGGCATGGCGATGTCCAGCAGGACCAGGTCCGGCTGCAGTTCGGCGCACGCGTGCAGGGCCTGCTCGCCGTTGCCGGCCTCGGCCACCACGTCCACCCCTTCCTGCGCGGCCAACAGGCTGCGCAGGCGCTCGCGCGCCAGCGGTTCGTCATCGGCGATGACTACCCTCACGATCGTCCCCTCACTGGATCGGCACCGTCACCTGACAGGCATAGTAGCCCTCGCTCCAGCCAGCCGTCATCCGCGCGGCGCGGCCAAAGCGCCAGGTCAGGCGGTGGCCGATGCTGTGCTGGGCGTGGCCCGCTCCCTGCGCCAGGGCCAGCCCAGGCACCTGCGGGTCCGGCGCAGGATTGCGTACGCGGATCTGCAGCTCGCTGCCCACACAAGCCAGATGCAGTTCGATGGTGCCGCCTTCAGGCAGGCGCGAGATGCCGTGCAGCACCGCGTTTTCCACCAGGGGCTGCAGCACCAGCCGCGGCATCGGCAGATCCCAGGGCAGTGGTTCGTCGCGCTGCCAGTGCACCCGCAAGCGGTCGCCCAGACGCAGTGATTCAATCGACAGATAGCGTTCGGCCAGTTCGCACTCATCGCGCAGGGTCGAATCGCCCTCGCCCGCCCCCAGCGCGGCGCGGAACAGATCGGACAGGTCGAGCACGGCACGCTCGGCCACCGCCGGGTCGCGGTGCAGCAGGCTGGCGATCAGGTTCATGCTGTTGAACAGGAAATGCGGGCGGATGCGCGCCTGCAGGGCGTCCGCCTGCGCGCGGGCATTGGCCTGCACCTGCGCCGCCCAGCGGTCGCTGACATAGAAGTAGCGCAGCGCCAATGCGGTGATCAGTGCCGTGGTGGCCGCGCTGCCCAGGGTGAAGCGCCAGAAGCCGATACCGCGCGCGAAGTTGTCGCCCAGCACGGCATACAGGGCATGGATGATGCCCGCGCACAGGATGGCGATCAGCGCGGCCAGGCCAACGGCGGCGACGGCGCCCAGCATTTCCGGCAGCTTCGACAGCGCCTGCCGCAGCAGGCACAGGCTGGCGGTGACCGCCAGCGCCAGCCACAACGCGAAACCGCTGGCCGAGGCCAGTTCACCCATCGTCCAATGGCGGCTGCCATCGGGCGCCAGCGCCAGCACCACTACCACCAGTTCGGCCAGGCCGAGCATCGCCGCCAGCCGCGGCAGGCGGCACAGTTCCGGCATCCACGGGGTGGCAGCGCTCGCGGCCATGG
Organism: Stenotrophomonas sp. HMWF023; assembly: GCF_003060985.1. NCBI lineage: Bacteria > Pseudomonadati > Pseudomonadota > Gammaproteobacteria > Lysobacterales > Lysobacteraceae > Stenotrophomonas > Stenotrophomonas sp. HMWF023. Next base: position 23,658 of record NZ_QAIJ01000354.1, on the reverse strand, counting down.
CTCAGGCGACGCCCAGGCGTGCCTGCAGCCAGTCACCCAGCGCGTCGATTTCCTCGGCGCAGACCTGGTGGGCCATCGGGTAGCTGTGCCACTGCACGTCCAGCCCAAGCGTGCGCAGCTTCTCGGCGCTGTGCGCGGCCACTGCCTGCGGGATCACCGGATCGCTGCTGCCGTGGGCCATGAACACCGGCACGTCCACCGCGCCATCGACGCGCGACGCGCTTTCGGCATCCGGCAGGTAGGTCGACAGCGCAATCAGGCCAGCCAACGGTGCAGTGCGCGCCAGCGCGGCACTCAGGATCACTGCCCCGCCCTGCGAGAAGCCGGCCAGGAAGATGTGATCGGCGGCGACGCCGCGTTCGATCTCGCGGGCGATCAGGGCATCCAGCTGCACCACCGACTCCTGCACGCCGGTCATGTCGGCGCGCGAGCGGAAGTCCATGCCGACGATGTCGTACCAGCCGCGCATCGGCACGCCGTTGTTGATCGTGATCGGCCGCACCGGTGCGTGCGGGAACACGAAGCGCAGCGCCGGCCAGTGCGGGCGCACCAGCTCGGGCACGATCGGCGCGAAATCATGGCCGTCGGCACCGAGGCCGTGCAGCCAGATCACCGACCACTGCGGCGAGGCGCCGGTTTCCTGTTCCACCGTTTGCAGCATGATGCGGCTCCTGTACGTTCAAGCCGCATTATGCCGCTGGCACGGTGCGATCAGTACAGCGGCGGTTGCTCGGCCGCTTCCCGGCGCAGCTGTGCGGCGCGTACCAGCACCGGCGGCGGGATGTTCTCTTCGGGGATGTCGAGCAGGCCGAGACGATGCAGGAAGGCACCCGGCCCGCGCAGCGAGGTCAGTGCCACCACCGGCACCGCCAGCACCATGCCGATCACCACCGGCGCCATCCAGGCCGCCAGCGACGGCGACACCGCCCACGCCAGCACGCCCATGAAGGCGCCAAACACGCCCAGGCCGCCGTAGCCGCGCACCAGCGAAATCCACGAAATGCCACCGTCATCGCGCTGCTGTGCATCCCAGCCCGAGTCACGGCCGGACAGCACTTCGGCCACGCCGCGCGACTGCACGTACATCACCACCGGCGCCATCAGTGCGGCCAGCACGGTTTCCACCAGCATCGACAGGAACGCCCGGATCGCGCCACCGCAGCCACGGCGTTCGACCGGGTCGAGCAGCATCGCCAGGTAACCCAGCACCTTGGGCATCAGCAGCACCGCCATGGTGGCGGCGAACAGGCGCACCACCTGTTCTTCATCCTGCGCGCGCCAGTACACGCTGGGCGACAGGTGCAGCAGGGCATTGAAATCGATGCCTTCCTGGAACAGCGGGATGGCGATGCCGATCAACATCAGCATCGCCCACATCGGTGCGGTGAAGTAGTGGCCGATGCCGATCAGCATGTGTACGCGGCTGATCCAGTGCAGGCCACGGCTGCCCACCACCTTGCCGTGCTGCAGGTTGCCCTGGCACCAGCGGCGATCGCGCACCAGCAGGTCGGTCAGCGTCGGTGGGCCTTCCTCGTAGCTGCCGCCCAGGTAGGGCACCATGTGCGCGGCCCAGCCACCACGGCGCATCAGCGCTGCTTCCACGAAATCATGGCTGAGCACGTGGCCGCCGAACGGCTTGCGCCCCGGCAGCTCCGGCAGACCGGCGTGGTCGGCGAAGGCACGGGTGCGGATGATCGCGTTGTGCCCCCAGTAATTGCTTTCGGCACCGTGCCACCAGGCCACGCCACGGGCGATCACCGGGCCGTACACGCGCCCACCGAACTGTTGCATGCGCGAGAACAGGGTGCGCCCGCCGATCACCGATGGCAGGGTCTGGATCAGGCCGACGTCGGCGTTGTGCTCCATGCCGGCCACCAGGCGCACGATGCTGTCACCGGTCATCAGGCTGTCGGCATCCAGGATCAGCATCTGCGGGTAGGCACCACCGAAGCGGCGTACCCAGTCGGCGATGTTGCCGGCCTTGCGCGCGCTGTTGTCACCACGGCGGCGATAGAACAGTCGCGCCTGACCATCGGGCACCAGCTCGCGCAGCTCGGCGAATACCTGCTCTTCGGCACGCGCGATGTCCTCGCGGCGGGTATCACTCAGCACGAAGAAATCGAAACGCTGCAGCTGACCGGTGGCCGCCACCGATTCGTAGATCGCGCGCAGGCCGGCCAGCAGCCGGCGCGGGTCTTCGTTGTAGGTGGGCATCAACAGCGCGGTGCGGCTGTGCACGGTCGGCAGCGGCTTGTCCGGATCGATGCCCAGGCGGTAGCCCCGGTCGAATACGGCCGTCAGGAAGCCGGCCACGGCACTGGCAAAGGACAACGCGATCCACGCGAACAGGCCGACGAACAGCACCAGCAG